>JANTGX010000100.1 GCA_024762755.1 Gammaproteobacteria bacterium | reverse complement strand
CGTGGTGTACGGCGTGGTGGGCTACAAGACCCACGCCAAGATGCTGCTGGTGACGCGGCGTGAGGCCAAGGGGCTGCGCCACTACGTGCACCTGGGTACCGGCAACTACCACAGCCGCACGGCGCGGGTGTACACCGACTATGGCCTGTTCACCTGTGACAAGATCATCGGCGAGGACGTGGTCAAGGTCTTCAATCAACTCACCAGCCTGGGCAAGGTGAGTCAGCTGAACAAACTGCTGCAGTCACCCTTCACCCTGTTCGACGGCATGATCGCGCGCATCCAGCGCGAGACCGAAAACGCCGCCAAGGGGCTGCCGGCACGCATCATCGCCAAGATGAACGCGGTGGTGGAGCCGCAGATCATCCAGGCCCTGTACCAGGCATCGCAGGCGGGCGTGCAGGTCGATCTGGTGATTCGCGGCATGTGCTCCCTGCGCCCGGGGGTGGCGGGGGTGTCGGAGAACATCCGGGTGCGCTCCATCATCGGCCGCTTCCTCGAACATACGCGGGTCTACTATTTCCACAACGCCGGGGCGCCGGAGGTGTTCGGTGCCAGCGCCGATTGGATGGACCGCAATCTGTTCCAGCGGGTGGAGACCTGCTTCCCCATCGAGAACAAGAAGCTGCGGGAGCGGGTGATCGCCGACCTGGAACTCTACCTGCGCGACAATACCCAGGCCTGGCTCCTGCAGACCGACGGCAGCTACGTGCTGACCGAGCCCGGCGACGCCGAGCCCATATCGGCCCAGCAGACCCTGCTGGCGCAGCTGGCGGAGAGCCCGTGAGGGCGCCGCTCAGGCGAATTTGAGGCCGAAGCCCGCGGCCTGCAGATAGCCGGCCTCCAGCTCCAGGTCAGTGCGCGTGAGCTGGTGGGCGTCCAGCCAGCCCTCGGCGAAGCGCAGTTTCAGTTTCTCTTCCCCCGCCTTCAGTTGCGGCTCGGGCGGTGCCTCGGGGCTGCGGCTTCGGTGCAGCAGGGCGGCCAGACGCAGCAGCACCATCCAGTGCCGCGCGGCATGCAGGCGATGGCTGGCGAGGCGTTTGAAACTGCTGCTGGAGATCTTGCGCCGGTGATTGCGGATCAGACAGGCGAGGACCAGCTGCTCCTGACGTGAGAAGCCGGCCAGGTCGGCGAATTCGGCGATGTAGGCGCCGTGTTTGTGATAGCCGCTGTGGGCAATGTCGAGGCCGATCTCGTGGAGCTGGGCGCCCCAGGCCAGCCATTGCCGGCTCTCTTCCCGCTCCAGCTTCCAGGCCTCGGCCACCTGATCCAGCAGGCCGCCGGCGGTCTCGGCCACGCGCTCGGCGTGGGCGGTGTCGACGTGGTAACGCTTGGCCAGGTTGGCCACCGCGCGGGCGCGCACGTCTTCGTGGCTGACGCGGCCCAACAGGTCGTGGATCAGGCCTTCGCGCAGGGCACCGTCGGAGACCTGCATCTGGCCGATGCCCAGCGCTTTGAAGGTGGCCAGCAGCACCATCACCCCGCCGGGAAACACCGGCGCGCGTTCCGCCGAGAGGCCCTTGAGTTGCAGCTTGTCGATATGGCCGGCGGCCAGCATGGCCTCGCGCAGGGCCTTCAGCGCCTTCAGCGTGATGCCCTCCTTGCACCAGCCCTCGGCCTGCACCACCGTGCGAATGGCGCGGATGGTGCCGGAGGCGCCGAGTGCCCGCTCCCAGCCCAGACTGCGGTAGACCTGCTGCACCGGCTCCAGCTCCACCAGCGCCGCCAGCTCGGCGCGCTTGACCGCCTTGGCGGTGATGCGGCCCTCGCCGAAGTGGGCGCGGGTGAAGCTCACGCAACCCATGTACAGGCTCTGCATGTACTGCGGTTCGAAACCCTCGCCGATGATCAGCTCGGTGGAGCCGCCGCCGATGTCCATGACGAAACGACGCGAGGTGTCGGCGCCGGTGCTGTGCGCCACGCCGAGGTAGATCAGACGTGCCTCTTCCGTGCCGGCGATGATCTCGATGGGTTGGCCCAGGGCCTGTTCGGCGCGGCCGAGGAATTCCGACGCGTTGCGTGCCGTGCGCAGGGTGTTGGTGCCCACTGCGCGCACGCGCGAGGGATGGATGCCCTCGATGCGCTGGCCGAAGCGCTCCAGGCAGGCCAGGGCACGCTCCTGGGTCTCCTCGTCGAGAAAGCGCTGGGCGTCCAGACCGGCGCCCAGGCGCACCATCTCACGCAGCTTGTCCTCCACCTGCAGTTCGCCGTCGTTGAGGCGGCAGACGATCATGTGAAAGCTGTTGGAGCCGAGATCGATGGCGGCGAAGGTCTGCGGCGGTCGTTTCGCGGCGGGCGGTGATGGCTGGTTCATGGGGCCTCCGATGGGTGGTCGCCGAATCGGTGGCGGCCGAGGTCTCGCCACCATGGATTCGGGATTGGCGCATTATCGGCGTCACCGAGGCCTTGCGCTAGGCGTCTGTCGGATTTAGGCGATCGCCGCGAGGGAAATGGCTTTTCCGCAGCAGATCGGACCTAAATCCGACAGACTCCTAGTGGCGCGACTGGCCCTGGCCGGGTCCGCTGCGTAGTATGAGGCGCCGTCGCCACTACCCCTGTCCCTGCCATGTCCCGTCCGACCTTCGACCGCAGCGTCTTCGCCTGGGCACTGTACGACTGGGCCAATTCCGCCTTCGCCACGGTGGTGATGGCCGGCTTCTTTCCGCTGTTCTTCAAGCAGTACTGGAGCGGCGCCGAGGACAGTACCCTGAGCACCTTCCAGCTCGGTGTGGGCAACGCCGTGGCCAGCCTGTTCATCGTCCTCGTCGCCCCGCTGCTCGGCGCCGTCGCCGACCGCGGCGGGCGACGCCGGCGTTTCCTGTTCGTCTTCGCCGTGTTCGGCATGGCCGCCACCGGCGGCCTGAGCTGGGTGGGACAGGGGCAGTGGGCGGCGGCGCTGGGCCTGTTCGTCGCCGCCACCATCGGCTTCATGGGGGCCAATGTGTTCTACGACGCCCTGCTCACCACGGTGGCCGAGGAGGCGCAGTGGGACGTGGTCTCCGCCTTCGGCTATGCCCTGGGCTATCTGGGCGGCGGCCTGCTGTTCGCCCTCAATGTGGCCATGACCCTGTCGCCGGAGAGCTTCGGCCTGCAAGACGCCGCCGAGGCGGTGCGGCTCTCCTTCCTCGGCGTGGCCCTGTGGTGGGGGCTGTTCTCCCTGCCCCTGCTGCGTTGGGTGCACGAGCCCCCGCCGCAGACCCCCCTGCGCGGCCGCGCCCTGTGGCGTGCCGGCTATGGCCAGCTGCGCGACACCTTTCACCACGTGCGTGGCCTGCGCCCGGTGTGGCTGTTCCTCATCGCCTACTGGCTGTATATCGACGGCGTCGACACCGTGGTGCGCATGGCGGTGGACTACGGCCTGTCCCTGGGCCTGGCGCAGCAGCACCTCATCTCGGCCCTGCTGATCACGCAGTTCGTCGGTTTCCCCGCGGCCCTGGCCTTCGGCCGCCTGGGCAAGCGCTTGGGGCCGCGGGCCGGCATCTTCATCGCCCTGGGGGTGTATGTGCTTGCCACCATCGGCGCCTATTTCATGCGCAGCAGTACCGACTTCTACCTGCTGGCGGTGGCCGTGGGCCTGGTGCAGGGTGGTATCCAGGCCCTCAGCCGTTCCTACTATGCGCGTCTCATCCCGCCCGGTCAGTCGGCCGAGTTCTTCGGCTTCTACAACATGCTGGGCAAGTTCGCCGCCCTCTTCGGGCCCCTCTTGGTGGGCAGCGTCGGCCTGGCCACGGGCGACCCGCGCGTGGGCATGCTCTCCCTGCTGCTGCTGTTTGTCGGCGGCGGCTGGGTGCTGACGCGGGTGAAGCCGGCGTGATCGGCGGCCGATAGGGCAGGGGTGAAGATCTTCGACCCAGATTCGTATTGCCTGGCGGCCGGCGCATGAGGCGCCTCGGCGCGCCGCGCCTGTGGCTGATCCTGCTCGGCCTCCTCGCCCTGTGGCTGAGTGTGCTGCCCATGGGCGATCGCCTGGAGGCGGAGCTCTACCACGGCCTGCTGCGCGCGTTGCCGGTGGTGGAGGCGCCGGGCGAGGTCCGTGTGCTGGCCATCGACACGGCGAGCCTGCAGGCCTATGGCCCCTGGCCCTGGCCGGCCGAACGCCAGGCCGAACTGCAGCGAGCGCTGACGGCCGCCGGGGCGCGTGTCGTCGGCCTGGCGCTGCCCGTGGCGACACGCCGACAGGCCACCGCGCTGGCCGGGGCGGAGGCCACGGTGCTGGCCTGGCCGGCGGCCCTCGACGCCCCCCGCAGGGGTCTGCAGAGCCTGCCCGCGCGGGCCGCGGTGGATGCCCTGCCGGCCGCCGGCCAGCCCTGGTACGCCCCCCTGCTGCGCCCACCGCGCCACCCCGTGCAGCCGGCGGCGCTGCCCCTGGATGGTCTCGACCCGGCCCGGGTCGGTCTGCTGCCCCTGCCCGCCGAGGGGCGGCCGGTGTGGGCCGAGCCACTGATGCTGGTGGTCAACGGGGTCTACCGGCCGACCTTCGCCTTCGATCTGCTGGCCCGTGTGCGCGGCGTCGCGCCCACCGAATCGCTGATCTTTCCCGGCCCCCTCCGCCGCACCGGCGTTCAGCTCGGTGAACACTTCATCGCCAGCGACGCCGCCCTGCGCGTCTACCCCCGACCGCGTGTCACCCCGCGGGTATTCTCCGCCGCCGAGCTGCTGCGCGGCGAGCTGCCGCCTGCGGCCCTGCGTGGCCGGCCGGTGCTGGTGGGCCTCACCGCCGCCTCGTCCAGCTATGGCCTGCGCGCCCCGGGCGGCGCGCGGCCGGCACCGGTGCTGTGGCAGGCCAGCCTGCTGAACGCCCTGCTCGACGGCCAGCTGTTGCGCGTGCCCGGCTGGGCCTATGCGGTGCAGCGTGGCGGCCTGCTGATGGTGCTGATCTATCTGCTGCTCCTGCCGGCGCGCCTGCGCGGACGCGGCGGGCTCTGGCTGGCCGCCGGCCTGGCCCTGCTGGCGATCAACGGCGCCTTGCTGGGCCTGCTGCTGGAGGGCCTATGGCTGCCGCTGGCGCTGCCCGTGGCGCTGCTCCTCGTCGGCCAGGGTGTGCTGAGCTGGGCGGAGCGGGGGCGCCGCCGGCTGGCGGAGCTGGCCACGGCGCGCGACGACGCGAGGCTGACCCTGGCCGCCTCCCTGCGCGGTGCCGGCCGCCTGGACGAGGCCTGGGAGCAGCTGCGCGATCTGCCGCCGACGGTGGCCGCCGAGGCGCTCTACGACCTCGGCCTGGCCGCCGAGCGCCGGCGTCAGTTCGGCCTCGCCCTGCAGGCCTACGATCGCATCGCCGAGGCGTGGCCCGACTACCGCGACATCGCCGAGCGTCGCCGCCATCAGCGCGCCGTCGCACCGGCGCCGCCGGTGGCGGGCACGGCGGGCATGGCCGGCACCCTGGTGGTGGACGACCCGCGCGTGGAGCGCCCGGTGCTGGGCCGCTACGAAGTGGAGCGCGAGCTGGGTCGCGGTGCCATGGGGGTGGTCTACCTGGGGCGGGATCCCCGCATCGGCCGCACCGTGGCCATCAAGACCCTGTCCCTGGCCGAGGCCGGCGACGCCACCGAACGCGACGCCCTGCGTGAGCGCTTCCTGCGCGAGGCCGAGACCGCCGGCCGTCTCAGCCACCCCGACATCGTCACCGTGTACGACGCCGGCGAGGAGCACGACCTGGCCTGGCTGGCCATGGACTACGTGGCCGGCGAGAGCCTGGAGTCCTTCATCCACGGCGACGAGCTGCTGCCCATGGGCGAGGTGTTCGCCCTCGGCGTGCGCCTGGCCGAGGCCCTGGACTACGCCCATGCCCAGCAGGTGGTGCACCGCGACATCAAACCCGCCAACATCCTCTACGACCGCGCCAGCGGCCAGCTCAAGATCACCGATTTCGGCATCGCCCGGCTCACCGACCACAGCCGCACGCGTACCGGCACGGTGCTCGGCAGCCCCTTCTACATGTCGCCGGAACAACTCGCGGGGCAGGCGGTGGACGGGCGTGCGGACCTGTTCTCACTCGGTGTCACCCTCTATCAGCTATTCTGTGGCCAGCTGCCGTTCCAGGGTGAAAACCTGAATACGCTGCTGTACCGTATCGCCAATGAGCGGCCGCGGCCCATCCGCAAACAGCGGGCGGAACTTCCGCCCTGTCTCACGCGTGTTATCAACAGGGCCTTGGACAAGGCAGCGGACAAGCGTTACCCCAGTGGCCAGGCCCTGGCCGACGCGCTGCGCGCCTGCGGCGAGCGGGCCGGCGTCCTCAAGCACTGAGCGCCACGGCCGAAGAGGTGGTGGATGGCCTGGTCGCACGAGACAAACAGTACTGGCCGAACAACAATCACAAGGCAGGCATGACCCCCCATTCCCCCCCTCAGTACACCCTGTTCATGGCTGGACAAAGCGATACCGGCCGGCAGCGGGAGCACAACGAAGACTTCATCGCCTGGGACGATGAGCGGGGCCTGGCCCTGCTGGCCGACGGCATGGGCGGACACAACGCCGGTGACGTGGCCAGCCGCATGAGCATCGAGGTGCTCGAAGAGGCCCTCGCGGCGCCGCTGGATGCGGCACAGGCCCCGGCCGCGGAGGGGGACCTCAGCGGCCACGCCGCGTTGCTGCGGCGGGCGGTGGAGGCGGCCAACCAGCGCGTGTTCGCCGCCGGCGAGGAAGACACCGCCCGCCAGGGCATGGGCACCACCGTGGTGGCCCTGTTGCTGTATGGCGAGCGCGTGGTGGTGGCCCACGTCGGCGATTCCCGCGCCTATCGTCTGCATGGCCGTGAACTCGCCGCGGTCACCGAGGACCATTCCCTGGTGCGCCAGTTGTTGGCCGAGGGCGTGATGGCGCCGGAAGAGGCCCGTGACAGCCCGTACCGACACGTCATCACCCAGGCCGTGGGGGTGCGCGAATCGGTGGAGGTGGAGGTGAACGAATTCGATGCCTGCCCCGGCGACGTCTACCTGCTCTGTTCCGACGGCCTCACCGACCTGGTGGACGACGCCGCCATCGCCGACACCCTGATCGCCGCCCAGGGCAACTGGCAGCGGGCCGCCCAGCACCTGGTGGACCTGGCCAACCAGGCCGGCGGCCGTGACAACATCTCGGTGGTGATCGTCGGCATCGGCCCGCGCCGTTGCGGCGACAACACCTCCCACGCCTGAACCGGAGACACCCATGCCCAAACTGATCCATACCCGCGACGGCCGCTTCGTCGCCGAGATCACCCTGCAGGAAGGCACCCTGCGTCTCGGCCGTGCAGCCGATTGCGACATCACCCTCGACGACGACACGGTGAGCGGCCACCACGCCACCGTCACCGTGCGCCCCAGCGCCTATCTGGAAGGCCTGCTCGACGTGCTGGTGGAAGACCCGGGCAGCACCAACGGCACCTGGCTCGGCCAGCGCCGGCTGGACAAGCGCCACATGCTCAAACACGACGAGACCCTGCGCCTGGGCAGCCACGAGTTCACCCTCATCGACGAGGTCACACGCGGCATGGAGACCACCACCATCATTCTGCCCGACGAGGCCTGAGCCGGCGCTGGACGTCGCCCCCGGCAGGCCGCATCATGCCTGCTTTTCCTGTGGAGGAGGGCGTATGGCCACCGAGATCGAACGTAAATTCCTG
>JANTGX010000099.1 GCA_024762755.1 Gammaproteobacteria bacterium | reverse complement strand
CGTCGAGGCTGGCGCTGATCCGGCTCTGCCCGGTGCCGAGGCCGGTGACCCGGCCGTCGTCGGCCACGCTGGCCACGCTGGGGGCGTCGCTCTGCCAGGTGACGCCCCCACTCAGGGTCTGCCGGCTGCCGTCGTCGTACAGGCCGGTGGCCTGCAGGTCGAGACTGGTGCCGGCGGCGATGCGGGGCGCGGCGGGGCCGATCTCGAGGCGCTCGAGGCTGGCGGCCGGCGGCTTGGTGGAGGGGGGCGCCGGCGCTGGGGCATGGCCGGAACCGCCGCAGGCGGAGAGCAGCAGCAGGCACAGGCCGGCGGCGAAGAAGCTGTAGCGTCGGTCGGTTGTCGGTCCTGCCACGGAAATTCCCTCTTTCTTCTAGATACCCTGTACGTCCATTCCAGGGTGTATGACCGGGGGCGGGACGCGGGGGTTCAGCTGCCGCCGGTCAACCACTGACGCGCCCGCCCCACGGCGGCGCGGACCTGTGCCGGGGCGGTGCCACCGATGTGGTCGCGCGCCGCCACCGAGCCTTCCAGGGTCAGCACGTCGAACACGTCGGCCTCGATCTGCGTGGAGAACTGGCGCAGTTCCTCGAGACTCATATCGGCCAGATCCCGCCCTTCCTTGACCCCGAAGGCCACGGCGCGGCCCACCACCTCGTGGGCGTCGCGGAAGGGCACGCCCTTGCGCACCAGGTAGTCGGCCAGGTCGGTGGCGGTGGAGAAACCGCTGCGCGCCGCGGCCCGCATCTGTTCACGCTTGGGGCTGATGGCGGGGATCATGTCGGCAAACACCCGCAGCGAGGCACGCAGGGTGTCGACGGTGTCGAACAGCGGCTCCTTGTCCTCCTGGTTGTCCTTGTTGTAGGCCAGGGGCTGGCCCTTCATCAGGGTGAGCAGGGCCATCAGGTGGCCGTTGACGCGGCCGGTCTTGCCGCGGATCAGCTCCGGCACGTCCGGGTTCTTCTTCTGCGGCATGATGGAGGAGCCGGTGCAGAAGCTGTCGCCGAGGGTGATGAAGTCGAACTGTGCCGAGGCCCAGATCACCAGCTCCTCGGAGGCCCGCGACAGGTGCATCATGAGGATCGCGGCGGCGGCCGAGAATTCGATGGCGAAGTCGCGGTCGCTGACGGCGTCGAGGGAGTTCTCGGCCACCGCGTCGAAGCCCAGCAGACGGGCGGTGTAGGCGCGGTCGATGGGATAGGAGGTGCCGGCCAGGGCGGCGGCGCCGAGGGGCAGCACGTTGAGGCGCCGGGCGCAGTCCGTGAGCCGGCCGTGGTCGCGTTTGAGCATTTCGAACCAGGCCAGCAGGTGGTGGCCGAAGGTCACCGGCTGGGCGGTCTGCAGGTGGGTGAAGCCGGGCATGATGGTGTCGGCCTCCTGCTCGGCCAGGTCCACCAGGGCGCCGGCCAGGCGTTTCAGTTCGCGCAGGATCTCGCTCAGTTCGTCGCGCAGGTAGAGGCGGATGTCGGTGGCCACCTGATCGTTGCGCGAGCGGCCGGTGTGCAGCTTCTTGCCCACCTCGCCGATGCGCTCGATGAGGCGCGCCTCGATGTTCATGTGCACGTCTTCGCGGGCGATGGACCAGACGAACTCGCCGGCCTCGATCTCCGCCTGGATGGCCTCCAGGCCGGCGACGATGGCCGCGCGTTCCTCCTCGCTGAGCACGCCCACCTTGGCCAGCATGGTGGCGTGGGCGATGGAGCCCTGAATGTCGTGCGCGTAGAGGCGCTTGTCGAAGGTGACCGAGGCGGTGAAGGCCTCGACGAAGGCGTCGGTGGGTTCGCTGAAGCGGCCGCCCCAGGGTTTGTCTACGCGGTTGTTCATAGGATGTCCGTGCGCTCAAGAAAGCGCGCAGTATAGTCGATATGCGTGCTGCCCCGCGACGCGCCGCGTCGTTGGTCGCCGTCTCCCCGGTTGGTTACACTCCACACGATGCCCAAGCCTGCCCCGCCCGCCACCGACAACTTCTTCCTGCCCGACTTCTGCTCCGTGCGCATGGTCTTCGCCGTGGTGGTGATCTGTGAGCTGCTGGCCATCGTCCTCGCCCTGGCGCCGATGGAGACGGGCGGCGACCGCTGGGGTGATCTGGGCATCGTCTCCCTGTTCGTGCAGTGGGTGGGCCTGGCCAGCGCCGGGGCCCTGTGCCTGGCGCGCGGCTGGCTCAGCCGGCTGGGCGAATACGCCGCCGCCGGCATCAGCTATCTGTTGCTCCTGCTGGTCACCGCGCTGGTCACCGAACTGGCCCTGTGGCTCAGTCAGGCGGCGCCCCTCGGGGTGTTCGACGGCCAGACCAGCCGCGGCCAGTGGCATGCCGAGCTGCTGCTGCGCAATCTGGCCATCAGTGCCATCGTCAGCGCCCTGGTGTTGCGCTATTTCTACGTCCAGCAGCAATGGAAGCGGAACATGCGCGCCGAGGCCGAGGCGCGCCTGCAGGCCCTGCAGTCGCGCATCCGCCCGCACTTCCTGTTCAACAGCCTCAATACCATCGCCAGCCTGACGCAGATCGACCCCGCACAGGCCGAGCAGGCGGTGGAGAACCTGGCCGACCTGTTCCGCAACAGCATGGCCGATGCCAGCCACCAGGTGGCCTTGGGCGACGAGCTGGCCCTCGCCCGGCGCTATCTGGAGATCGAGAAGCTGCGCCTGGGCGAGCGCCTGCGCCTGCGCTGGTGCATCGACGAACTGCCCGAGTCGGCCCGTGTGCCGCGGCTGATCCTGCAGCCGCTGCTGGAGAATGCCATCTACCACGGCATCGAGCCGCTGGCCGAGGGCGGCACCATCGGCATCGACGGCCATCGCTATGGCGACGAGCTCTGTATCAGCGTCAGCAACCCGGTGCCGCGGGCGGACGCCAGCGGCGAGCACGCGGGCAACCGTATCGCGTTGGAGAACATCCGCCAGCGCCTGGCCGCCCTGTATGGCGAGCGTGGACGGCTGACGGTGCAGGCCGACGCCGATGGCTACGTCACCACCCTGATCATTCCCTACACGGAGTCCGCGACATGAAGGCCCTGATCGTCGACGACGAACCCCTGGCGCGCGCGCGCCTGCGGCGGCTGCTCGAGGGCATGCCGGAGATGGAGGTGGTGGGCGAGGCGGGCAATGGCGAGGAGGCCCTGACACGCAGCGCCGAGCTGCAGCCGGACATGGTCTTTCTCGACATCCGCATGCCGGGCGTGAACGGCCTGGAGGCGGCGCGACAGCTGGCCGCGAGCGAGCACCCGCCGGCAGTGATCTTCACCACCGCCTACGACGAACACGCCCTGGAGGCCTTCGATGCCAGTGCCCAGGCCTATCTGCTCAAGCCCATCCGCCAGGAGCGCCTGCAGGCGGCCATCGAACGGGCGCGGCGGCCCAACCGCGCCCAGCAGCCGGCACCGGCGGCCGCCGCCGCGTCGTCGGCGACGGCGCGCAGCCACATCAGCGCCAGCATCGGCGGGCGCCTGCAACGGGTGCCGCTGGACGAGGTGCGCTATTTTCAGGCCGAGCAGAAATACGTGATGGTGCGTCACCGCGAGGGCCAGCTGCTCATCGACGACTCACTCAAGTCGCTGCAGGCGGAGTTCGGCGATCGCTTCCTGCGCGTGCATCGCAACTCCCTGGTGGCCATGGAGCACGTGGAAGGGCTGGAGCGCATCCCCGGCGGGCGCTACGAGGTCTTCTTCCGTGACATCGACGACCGCGTGGAGGTCAGCCGGCGCCTGGCGAGCACCGTGCGCCGGCGCCTGCAGGCCTCCTGAGGCGTGGCCCCGGCGAGGCCGTGAGACGGCCGGCCCGGGACCCTTCAGCCGCGGCGGCGCAGCAGTCGGCGGGCCACGTCGATGGCCTGGTCGAGGTAGGCGGGGTAGAAGTCGGGCGAGGTATAGCCGGCGATGGGCGGCACCAGGGAGCGGCCCTCGGGATCGAGCAGGAACAGGGTGGGGGTGACGCTGTAGTGGAAGCGCATGGCCATCTCCTCGGCGCTCACCCGTTGGCCCTGGAAGTCGCGCACCGGCGCGCTGTCTTCGAGGGTCAGCTTGCGCAGCAGGACGTCGCGCGGATCGGCGCCATCCAGGCGCATGGGCGCCAGCACCTCTTCTTCCAGACGTTCGCAGTAGTGGCAGTCCTCGCTGGCGATCATCAACAGGATGGGCACGCGGTGGGCGGCGGCCTCCCGGCCGAGGGCCTGGAAGTCGTGCACCTCTTCGATGGTGCCCGCTGGGGGCTTGGCGTCGCTGGTCGTGCCGGCGGCCATGGCCCCGGGGAGGGAGAGCGCCAGGGGCAACAGGAGGGCCAGCCCCCCCGTCAGCCAACGCCGGCCCCGGCGCAGATCGGTCCTGCGTTTCATGCCTGTCTGTACCTCGTCTCCATCCACTGTTCAGAGTCTATCACCGCTGCGAGGTTCCTCGGCGAAGGGCCGGGGCTTGTCGATGAAATAGCCCTGGGCGTAGTCCACGCCCAGGGCCTTCAGGGATTGCAACACGCCCTCGCAGCCGACGAACTCGGCCACCGTGCGGATACCCATGAGATGGCCGATCTCGTTGATGGCGGCGACCATGGCGTGGTCCACGGGGTTGTCGTCCATGTCCTTGACGAAGGCGCCATCGATCTTCAGGTAGTCGAGGGGCAGGCTCTTGAGGTAGGTGAATGAGCTGAGGCCGCTGCCGAAGTCGTCCAGGGCGAAGCGGCAGCCGAGGCGTTTGAGGTCGGCGATCAGGGCCACGGCGCGGTGGAAGTTGGCGATGGCCGTGGTCTCGGTGACCTCGAAACAGAGCCAGGCCGGCGGCACGCCGCTGTCTTGCAGGGCCTGCACGACATAGGCGCTGAACTGGTCGTCGCCCAGGGTCTGGCCCGAGAGGTTGATGGACAGGTGCAGGGTCTCTCCGCGGTCCTGGTAGCGGCGCAGTTCCGCCAGGGCGTGGCGGAGCACCCAGCGGTCGATCTGCGGCATCAGGTGGTAACGCTCGGCGGTGGGCAGGAAGGCGTTGGGCGCGGCGAGGCGGCCATCCTCCCGCTGCAGACGCAGCAGTACCTCGGCATGCGGCGGCTCCTCGTCGCCCAGTGGCAGGATGGTCTGGCGGAAGAGGATGAAGCCCTCGCCGTCGAGGGCCTGGCGGAGGTGCTGTAGCCACTGTAGTTCGCCGCGTTGTTGGCTGATGGCGAGGTCGTCGGGCTGGTAGACGTGCAGACGGTTGCGGCCCTCCGCCTTGGCCAGATAGCAGGCGGCGTCGGCGGCGCTGAGCAGCTCGGTGATGTCGTGGTTGTGTTCGTCGATGGCGACCATGCCGATGCTGATGCCGACGGCGAAGACCTTGTCGTCCCACAGCAGACGATACTCGCCGACCACCTGCAGCAGGGCCTCCACCACCTTGTGGGCCTGCGGCAGGTGACAGTTCTCCAGCAGCAGGCCGAACTCGTCACCGCCCAGGCGGCCCAGGGTATCGGCCTCGCGGATGGTGGCGCGCATGCGCGTGGCCAGTTGGCGCAACAGTTCGTCACCGGCGATGTGGCCGCAGGTGTCGTTGACCGCCTTGAAACGGTCCAGATCCATGAAACAGAGTACGTGGTGGCTACCGCTGTGTTGGGCGTCCTCCAGGGCCAGGGACAGACGGGCCTCGAACTCGTGGCGATTGACCAGGCCGGTGAGGGCGTCGTGGCTGGCCTGATAGCTCAGGCGGTGGGCGAGGGTGGTGAGCTCGCTGGTGTCGTGGAACACCAGCACCGTACCCAGCGGCCGGCCATCGCCGCCGTGGATGGGGGCGATGCGCGCCTCCACCGGGTATTCGCGCTGGCCCTTGCGCGGCACCAGCAGCAGCGGGCCGCCCAGGCTGAGGCCCTGGTCGGAGGCCAGGGCACGGGGGATGGCATCGCTGACGGGCTCCCGGCTGCTGACCTCCAGCAGTTGCAAGACGTCCGTCAGGGGCAGGCCGAGGGCCTCGTCCTCGCGCCAGCCGGTGAGGTGTTCGGCCACCGGGTTGAGATACTCCACCCAACCCTCGGTGTCGGTGGCGATGACGCCGTCGGCGATGGACTCCAGGGTGGCGCGGGTGAATTCGTTGGCCTCTTGGAAGCGCCGCTCGGCACGGCGCCGGCGCTGCTGCAGCCAATGGGTATGGGCCACACTGGCGGCCTCCTGGGCGAGGTCGGCCATCAGCGCCATGTCGTCTTCCCCATAGCGGCGCCCGGCGTGCTGATCGGCGGCGAGCAGCACGCCGATGACCTCACCCTCCACCCGCAGGGGGTGGGCGATGGCGGCCTCGATGTCGAAACGTTCGACCATCGCCGGGCTGACCCGGCTGTCGTCGTGCACGTCGTCGATGGCCACCGGTTGGCCGTCGAGAAACACCCGAACCGCCAGCGAGGTGCTCGGCAGGGGAAGGCGGAAGTGGCCCTCGGCACGGTAGTCGGCGCCGGTCTGGGCGACGCCGAGCAGGTGCTCGCGGGTCGCGTCGACCAGCATTAGGAAGGCGATGTCGGCGCTCAGGGCCTCGCGGCACAGGGCCACCACGCGGTCGAAGGCGTGGCCCACGGTGCGCTCGTCGTCGCCCTGCAGGGCCAGCTTGCCGGCGCGCATGGTCTGCGCCTGGTAGTGCAGGCGATGCAGCAGGTGCTGGTAGCGGCCGGCCAGCACGCCCAGTTCGTCGGTGGAGGCAGAGCGCAGCTGCAGGGGGCTCTCGCCGAGGGCCGCGGGCGTCGCCACCATGCCCTGCAGGGGGCGCAGGGATTGGCCGAAGCTGCGCAGGAACACGGCCGCCCCGGCCACCGCCAGGAGCTGCAGGAAGGCCCACACGCCGAGGGTCTCGAGACTGAAGTAGCCGGTGCGCGTCCAGTAGTACTGCACCAGCATGGTGTCCACCAGGAGGGGGATCAGGGCGGCGATGAGGAAGACCCGGGTGCGGATGGAGAGGATGGGGCGCTGCAGGGGGACGCCGGCCATGGCCTGGCCGAAGAGGTCGAAGAGGGCGAAGAAGATGGGCAGGCCGACGATGATGGAGACGATCAGGGCCACCAGGTGAATGCGGAACCAGTCCACGGCGCTGGCGGAGAAGTCGGTGACGCTCTCGGCGCCGATGATGACCTCGGCCGGGGCCATCAGCAGGTAGCAGAGAAAGAGGCCCCAGAAGTGGCGCGGAAAGCGCCGCAGGACCCGTTCGGCACGCTCGGCGGCGAGGGCGCCGCCCTCCAGCAGGTAGTCCCTCACTGGGCGGATCAGCTGGTCGAAGTACCACAGGGCGAGGGACACCCAGCCGCCGACGAAGACCAGGTTGAAGGGGGAGAGCACGATGGTGCCCAGCTGTTCGGGGGTGAAGACGCGGATGAAGGCGATGAAGCTGAAGCCGACCACCGCCGGCAGCAGCCAGGCGAGCAGGATCAGGCGCCGGTAGCGGCGCTGAAAGTCGGCGGCAGGGAGGGCTTGTTCGGTCACCCCTCTATAACGACCGGGCCCGGGCACGGGTTCAGTCGCCACGGGCCGGTCGCCGGCGCGGCACGCATCGTGGGTGGGTGCATGTCGTCAGCCCAGCCATAGGGTCTTGATGTTGACGAACTCGCGGATGCCCTGGCGCGACAGCTCACGGCCGTAGCCCGAGGCCTTGATGCCGCCGAAGGGCAGGCGGGGGTCGCTCTTCACCATGCCGTTGACGAAGGCCACGCCGCACGCCAGGGCCCGCGCCAGGCGCTCGCCGCGCGCGCGGTCGGCGCTCCATACGCTGCCGCCGAGGCCGAAGCGGGTGGCGTTGGCCGCCTGCAGGGCCTCGGCCTCGTCGGCGACGCGGATCACCGTGGCCACCGG
>JANTGX010000098.1 GCA_024762755.1 Gammaproteobacteria bacterium | reverse complement strand
GCCGTGGTCTCCCGCGGCGGTCGGCCCGATTTGGCCATGGCCGACCTGCCGCGGGTGAAGGCGCCCACCCTGCTCATCGTCGGCGGACTCGACTTTCCGGTGATCGAGATGAACCAGGCGGCCGCCGCACAACTGAGCGCCCCCCACGAGCTGGCCATCGTCGAAGGCGCCACCCACCTGTTCGAGGAACCCGGCACCCTGGAGCAGGCGGCGGCCCTGGCGCGGGACTGGTTCCTGCGCCACCTGCCCGTTGCCTGAACATGAGCGACCTGCGCCTGTTCGCCCTCGACAGCAGCCACGCCTATGGCGAGCGGGTGGCCGGCTACCTGGGCACCACATTGGCTGCCCACGAGGAACGCGAGTTCGAGGACGGCGAGCACAAGGCACGGCCGCTGGAGAGTGTGCGCGGGGCGGACGTGTATGTCATCGACTCGCTCTACGGTGACGAGCGCTTCGGCGTCAACGACAAGCTGGTGCGCCTGCTGTTCTTCCTCGGTGCGGTGCGCGATGCCGGTGCCGGGCGTGTCACCGCCGTGGTCCCTTATCTGTGTTATGCGCGCAAGGACCGCAAGACCAAGTCGCGCGACCCGGTCAACAGCCGTTACACGGCGGCCCTGTTCGAGGCGGTGGGGGTGGACGCGGTACTCACCGTGGACGTGCACAACCTGGCCGCCTACCAGAATGCCTTCCGCTGCCATACCGAACACCTGGAGGCGCGGCCCCTGTTCGTGGAGCACTTCGCCGGCCTGCTGGCGGCGGACGAGGCGGTGGTGGTGGTCTCGCCCGACATGGGCGGCGTCAAGCGCGCCGAGGCCTTTCGTGAATCCCTGGCGGCTCGGCTGGGGCGGGAGGTGTCGAGCGCCTTCCTGGAAAAGAAGCGCAGCGCCGGGGTGGTGAGCGGCGCGGCGGTGGTGGGCGAGCTGGCCGGGCGCACCGCCATCATAATGGACGACATGATCGCCGGCGGCACCACTCTGGCGCGTACCGTGGCGGCCTGCGCGGCGCAGGGCACGGCTCGCATCCTGGCCGCCGCCAGCCATGGCCTGTTCGTCGGCGAGGCCGAACAGAAGCTTGCCCTGCCGGCCCTGGAGCGGCTGGTGGTGACCGACAGCGTAGCGCCGTTTCGCCTCAGTGCGGGCTTCGTCACCGACAAGCTCACCGTGCTGGAGGGCAGCCGCCAGGTGGCCGAGGCGATCCGCCGGCTGCACAGCAATGGTTCCCTGGTGGCCCTGCTGGAGGGCTGAGCGGCGGGGGTCAGGCCAGGGCCGGCAGGTAGCGCTGCGCCAGTTGCAGATAGGCGCGAGTCTTGTTCAACCACTTTTGTACCGATTCGCGCGGCGGGTGATCGGTGAGGTGGGCGGCGGACAGCCGCGCCCGTAACTGGGCACGGGCGAGCTTGTAGAAGACCACCAGCTCGGGGCGCACCCGGTCCTCACTCAGCCGTTGATAGGTGGAGAAGAGACGCTCGCCGATCCAGGCGGCGCCCAGGTGCTCGCATTCCAGGGCGAGGAAGGCCAGTTCCTCCGCCGGGTCCTGTAGACGGAATTCGCGATTGAACTCCAGGCGGTCGATGAACACCGGCGGCTGGTTCAGGCAGACATGCTCGGGGCGCAGGTCGCCGTGTGCCTCGACGACCCGCCCGGCCCGTTCGCCAAGCAGCGCGGCCTGGCGGTCGATGAAGCCGAGCAGGGCGTCGCGCAGGTGCTCCAGCTGCGCCACCGGCAGGCCGCGATCGGCGCCGAGCAGCAGCGCATGGTGGGCCTGAATGTCGCGGCGCCAGCGTTGCCGGTAGGCCTCCCCGCTCATGGGGCAGGCCGGCGTCCGCCGGTAGAAGCTCACCAGCACCTCGACCAGGCCGTCCACCTCGGCCGGCGTCACCCTGCCTCGTTCGATGCGGGCGTCGAGCAGGCACTCGCGCGGCAGACGGCGCATCTTCACCAGCCACTCGACCACCTCCCCCGATCCGGCCAGGGCCAGACTGTCGTCGGCCTCCCGGGTCAGGGCCACCATGCCCAGGTAGACCTGGGGGGCGAGCTGGCGGTTGAGGCGCAACTCCTCCGCGCAATCCGCCCGCCGTCGTTCCAGGGTGGAGAAATCCAGATAGTCCGTGCGCACCGGTTTGTGCAGCTTGTAGACCCTGCGGTCCGTGAGAAAGACCCAGGACATGTGGGTCTCGATCACCTCCACGTGCGACGGCCGCTCGGGGTAGGCATCCGGGTGGCTGAGAAAGGCCACCTTGGCAGCGGTGTCGACAGGCGTTTTCATGGCGCGATGATACCTTGGAGTGGTGGTGTGAATGCGCGGCTTTCGCGAGCAGACACTGGTCTGTGTCGAGCCTCCCCCACACGGCGGGGGCAGGCCTTGTCCTTTTTCGCCGGTCAAAGTATCCCCCGCACACCCTGCAACACCATGTTCACCGCCACCATGTTCAGGATCAGACCCATGAACTTCTCCATGGCGTCGATGCCGCGTTTGCCGAGCAGACCCTGCAGCCGGGGTCCGGCGAGGAAGACGGCGGCGGTGAGGACGAGCACGGCCAGCAGGGAAAGGACGATCTCGAGCAGCCCCGCCTGTTGCTGGTCGCGCAGGATGATGAGGGTGGTGATGGCGGCGGGTCCGGCGATGGCGGGGATGGCGATGGGGACCAGGACGGGGTCGTCGGCGTAGTGATCGCTGAAGATGGCGGCGGAGGTTTGGAAGATCATCTTCAGCGAGATGATGAACAGGATGATGCCGCCGGAGATCCGCAGGGAGGCCTGGTCGATCTGGAAATAGCCGAGCACGGCGTCACCGGCCACGGCGAAGAACAGCAGGACCAGGAAGGCGAGTATGACCTCACGCGCCACTGCCCGCCGGTAGGCCGCCGCGTCCAGCTTTCTCAAGACGGCGAGGACGAAGGGCAGGTTGCCGAAGGGGTCGATGACCAGGAACAGCAGCAGGGCGATTTCCATTTTTCGTCAGTTGCTCGTCGCTTTGGCTTCGCTTCTCGCCTGTTTCATGGGGGCGGCGTCGCTCCCGTGCAACGGAGACGCCGTCAGTCCCCCCGCTCCCAGTGGCTCGCCAGCTGCGGCGTGCGCCACCATTTGTGCAATTCCATCACCACCAGCAACAGCAGTGCCATCGCCAGCAGGTCCGTCCATTCCTCGAGTGGTACCGGGGCGATCTTCAGGATATCGGCCAGCCAGGGCACGTACATGGCGCCGATGTGTACCCCTTGAGCGGCAATCACGCTGACCAGCAGCAGGCGGTTGCGCAACAGGCTGTGACGCAGCACGGAGCGGGTCTCGGAGCGGGCGTTGAACACCTGCACGTTCTCGAAAAGCACCAGCAACAGCAGGGTGCCGTTGCGCGCCTGTTCCAGTGGCCAGCCTTGCTGGAGGAACCAGTGATAGGCAGCGAAACCGATGCCGCCGATGACCAGCGCGGAGACGATCACGCGTTCGCTCATCAGGCGGTCGAAGATGGGCTCGTCGGGTTCGCGCGGCGGGCGCCGCAGTTCGTCGCCTTCGCCGGGCTCGAAGGCCAGGGCGATGTGCTGGATGCCGTTGGTGACCAGGTTCAGCCACAGCAGTTGCACCGCCAGCAGCGGCAGCGGCAGGCCGGTCAGCAGGGCGAGCATGAACAGCACGATCTCGGCGGCGCCGGTGGAGATGAGCAGGAAGATGACCTTGCGCACGTTGGCGTAGGCGATGCGGCCTTCCTCCACGCCGGAGACGATGGAGGCGAAGTGGTCGTCGGTGATGATCAGGTCGGCGGATTCGCGGGCGATGTCGGTGCCGCTCTTGCCCATGGCCACGCCGACGTGAGCGGCGCGCATGGCGGGGGCGTCGTTGGCGCCGTCGCCGGTCATGGCGGTGAAGTGGCCGAGGCGTTCGAGGGCGCGCACGATGTCCAGTTTCTGGTGCGGCTCGGTGCGGGCGAAGACACGCGTGCGTGCCACCAGGGCGTCCAGCGTGGCCTCGCTGGTGGCCAGTGCCTCGGCCAGCTGGGGGCCGGTGGCGACTTCCTGCTCGTCGTTGGCCAGGCCGAGGTCGCGGGCGATGTGCAGGGCCGTGGTGGGGTGGTCGCCGGTGACCATGGCGACGCGGATGCCGGCCTCGCGGCAGGCGGCCAGGGCCTCGCGCACACCCTCGCGTGGCGGGTCGTCCATGCCCACCAGGCCGAGGAAGGTGAGGCCGTGCAGATGGTGGTCGCCGAAGGGTTCGTCCGGGGCGCGTTGGACGGGGCCGCTGGCCAGGGCGATGAGGCGGTAACCCTGTTCGGCCAGCAGGTCGGCCTGGGCGGCGATGGATTCACGGTTGATGGGCACCTCGCCCGTCGCGCCGAGCATGCGCTCGCACATGGCCAGTACCCGTTCCGGGGCGCCCTTGACGAAGGCCACCTCGGCGTCGCCGACGCGATTGAGGCTGGCACTGAAGCGGTTCTCCGGCTCGAAGGGGATCTCGCCCAGGGGCTCGGCATGGGTCAGCAGGTCCGGCTGCACCAGGCCCAGCTGGTGGCCGAGCACCAACAGGGCAACGTCCACCGCATCGCCGTGGCGTTCCCACTCGCCGTCGCGCAGGGTCAGGCTGCCCTCATTGGCCAGCAGCGCGGCCCGTGCCAGGGCCAGCAGGCGGTCCCTGACGTCGTCCGCGGGTGGCCGACCTTCGGGGTCCCGCAGCCTGCCGGAGAGGGGATCTTCGCCGATCTCCACCCGCCATTCGCTGCCGTCCGGCAGTAGCACGCGGCGGGCGGTGAGGGTGTTCATGGTCAGGGTGCCGGTCTTGTCGCTGGCGATGTAGGTGCAGGAGCCGAGGGCCTCCACCGCCACCAGGCGTTTGACGATTACCCGCCGCCGCGCCATGCGCGCCTGGGCGATGGTGAGGGTGATCGTGAGCGCCACCGGCAGGCCCTCGGGGATGGCCGACACGGCCAGGGCCACGGCGAGCATGAACACCGTGTGCCAGTGCATGCCCTGCATCAGCGCCACCGCGGCCATCAGCACACTGGCCAGGCCCACCAGGATGGCCACCCAGAGGGTGAAGCGGCGCATGCGTTGCAGTAGGGGTGGCTCGGCGGATTCGGCACTCTGCACCGCCTCGGCCAGTGCGCCCACCGCGGTAGCGGCGCCGGTCTGCACGGCGACGCCGCTACCACGCCCGCGCACCACCAGGGTGCCGCTGAAGGCCATGTTGCGACGGTCGGCGAGGGGGGTGTCCGCATCGAGCTGGGCCTCGGCATCCTTGCGCACGGGCAGGGATTCGCCGGTGAGCAGGGATTCATCGATCTCCAGGCCCTGGCTGGCGATCAGGCGCAGGTCGCAGGGCACCTTGGCGCCCGATTCGAGCAACACGATGTCGCCGGGCACCACCTCGCCGGCGTCGATCTCCATGGCCTCGCCGGCGCGCAGCACCCGGGCGCGACGGCTGACCAGGGCAGAGAGGGCGGCGGCCGAGCGGGCGGCGCTGTATTCCTGCGTGGTGCCGATGACGGCATTGATGAGCAGTACGGCAAAGATGAAGCCGGCGTCCGACCACTCGCCGAGGGCGGCAGAGACCAGCGCCGCGGCCAGCAGGATGTAGATCAGCGGGCTGAGGAACTGGCGCAGGAAGAAGCTGAACACCCCCGGTGGCCGTTTGACCGGCAGGCGGTTGGGGCCGTATTGCCGCAGGCGGCGGCGGGCCTCGTCTGGGCTCAGACCGTCACGCGAGCTGTGCAGCGCGGCGAGGACCTGCTCGATGTCCTGAGCGTGCGGGGCTTGAGGGGTGCGCATGAGACGCAGTGTAGCGCCGCCCGGTGACGAAAGACGAGGTTCGGTTTTCCTCGGCGGTCGTTGTGTCCGGGCGTACGAGGTTGCATGATTGATCGTGTACATCCCCTGCCACCGCTGAGGATCCGCCCACCCGTGAGTAAAGAGCTGTTGCCGGCCTGGCGTGAGCTGCGCCACTTTCTCCACGCCATGGGGCAGAGCATGCGGGATCTCCTGCCCATCGTGCTGGTCATCGGCTTCTTTCAATTGCTGGTGCTACAGCAACCCATCCCCAATCTGGGCGAGATCGCCTTCGGCGCCGTGCTGGTGGTGCTGGGGCTGACCCTGTTCGTGCGCGGCCTGGAGATGGGACTGTTCCCCATCGGTGAATCCCTGGCCTACGACTTTGCCCGCAAGGGCAGCCTGTTCTGGTTGCTGGCCTTCGCCTTTCTGCTCGGCTTCGGTACCACGGTGGCGGAGCCGGCGCTCATCGCGGTGGCCGACGAGGCGGCCTCGGTGGCGGCCGAGGGCGGGGTCATCGGCCACGACGAGCCGGCGCGCGAGACGTATGCCCTGGGCCTGCGTCTCACCGTGGCGGTGTCGGTGGGGCTGGCCATCCTGCTGGGGGTGCTGCGCATCCTGCGCGGCTGGCCCATCCAATATCTCATCATCGGCGGTTACGTGGGTGTGGTGGCCATGACCGGCTTCGCCCCGCCGTGGATCATCGGCATCGCCTACGACTCCGGCGGCGTCACCACCTCCACCATCACCGTGCCCCTGGTGGCCGCCCTGGGCGTCGGTCTGGCCTCGAGCATCCGTGGGCGCAACCCCATGATCGACGGCTTCGGTCTCATCGCCTTCGCCTCGCTCACGCCCATGATCTTCGTCATGGGCTATGGGATGTGGGTCTGATGGGTCTGTTGCTGGAGGTGCTCGAGACCCTGCTGTCGACGGTGCGCGACGTGCTGCCCATCGCCGGCATCATCTTCGGCATGCAGTTCTTCGTCATCCGCCGGCCGGTGCCCAACCTGCGGCGCGTGCTGCTGGGCTTTCTCTTCGTCCTCGTCGGCCTGGCCCTGTTCCTGCTGGGCCTGGAGCGGGCCCTGTTCCCGCTGGGCGAGATCATGGCCAAACAGCTCACCGCGCCGGATTTTCTCGCCAGTTCCACCGCCGTGGTGGGCGAGGTGCTGCAGTGGCATCACTACCGTTGGGTCTATCTGTTCGCCTTTGCCATCGGCTTCGCCACCACCCTGGCCGAGCCCTCGCTGCTGGCGGTGGCCATCAAGGCCGGGGAAGTCTCGGGTGGAGCCATCGGCGTCACCGGCCTGCGCGTGGCGGTGGCCCTGGGGGTGGCCATCGGCATCGCTCTCGGTGCCTTCCGCATCGTCACCGGCCTGCCCTTGGAATATTTCATCATCGGTGGCTATATCGTGGTCATCGTGCAGACCGTGTTCGCGCCGAAGATAATCGTCGCCCTGGCCTTTGATTCCGGCGGTGTCACCACCTCGACGGTGACGGTGCCGCTGGTCACCGCCCTGGGCTTGGGCCTGGCCGGCACGGTGCCGGGCCGCAGTCCGTTGCTCGACGGCTTCGGCCTGATCGCCTTCGCTAGCCTGTTTCCCATCATGGCGGTGCTGGGCTACGCGCAGCTCAGCCAGTGGCGTACGCTACGGGCAAAGCGTGGCGGCACGACGCCATAAAATCACTCAACGGAGGATGCCATGCACTTCAAACTCTTGATCGCCCTGGTCGAGGACAGCAAGACCGACCGCGTGCTGGATGCCGCACGCGAGGCAGGCGCCACCGGCGCAACGGTCATCAACCACGCCCGCGGTGAGGGCCTGGAGACGAGCAAGACCTTCTTCGGTCTGGCCTTGGAGACACAGCGCGACATGCTCATGTTTCTGGTGGAAGAACATCTCAGCCGGCAGATCCTCGAGACCATCGCCAAGCAGGCCGAGTTCGACGATTGTCCGGGCACCGGCATCGCCTTTCAGATCGACGTGGAGGATGCCGTGGGTGTCGCCCACCAGGTACAGAAACTCAGCACGGTAGTGGAGGAGGAACTATGA
>JANTGX010000097.1 GCA_024762755.1 Gammaproteobacteria bacterium | reverse complement strand
GCCATCCTGATCTTCTTCGAAATGGACGAATGCCCCTTCTGCCATCGCATGAAACGCAGCATCCTCAACCAGCCCGAGGTACAGGCCTACTTCCGCGAGCACTTCATCAATATCCCGGTGGACATCGAGGGAGACGTGGAGATGGTGGACTTCCAGGGCCGGCCCACCACGCAGAAAGACTTCGCCTTCAAGGCCAACCGGGTGCGGGCCACGCCGGTGATCGCGGTCTACGACCTCACGGGCAAGGAGATCGTGCGTTACACCGGCGCCCCATCCAGCGTCGAGGAGTTCCTCTGGCTCGGCCAGTACGTGGTGGAGGGTCATTACAAGACCCTGCGCTTCACCAAATACAAGCGACAGCGCGCGCGGGAGGCCCGGCAGGCACGATGAAGGGGCGACTCGCGGCAGTCATGGTCTTGATGCTCGCCGCCGGTCTCGCCCGCGCCAGCACCCCGCCCTGGCCGGATCCCCTGACCCTCGAGGCGGTCCTGCAGCAACTGGACGAGAGCCACCCCGACCTGCGTCTGGCCGAGGCCGCGGTGGCCCGGGCGGGCGCCGCCCGCCTGCAGGCCGAGTCGGCCTACGGCCTGCGCGGCTCACTGCTGGGACGCCTGCGCTGGGTCGAACCACCCCCCACCACCTTCGATCCCTCGCACCAGGACCACCGCCTGGCCCTGCGTCTGAGCAAGCGCCTGTACGACTTCGGCCGCACCGCCGGCCGCACCGCCGCCGCCATGGCCGAGCAGCAGGCCGGTGAGGCACGCTACCGCGATGCCCGAAACCGCTATCGCATCGCCGTGATGGCGGCCTATTTCGACGTCCTCCTCGCCGATCTCTCCCTGGCGCGCGAGAACGAGGCCATGTCCATCGGCTTCGTCACCTACGACCGGGCGAAAAATCGCAACGAGCTCGGCCAGCTGTCGGACATCGAGCTGCTGCGCCTGGAGAGCGAATATCAACGTACCCGCGCCCGCCAGCAGGCCAGCAGCGTGGCCCAACGTACTACCCGCCAGCGCCTGGCCAATCTGCTCAACCGCCCCGACGATCTGCCCGACGAGCTGACCCCTCCGGCCCTGGCCGACGTCGATCGGGCGATCCCCGAGGTGGCCGACTGGTTCGCCCGCGCCGAAGCGGCCAGCCCCGAGCTGCAGGCCCAGCAGGCCGCGCTGGAGGCCGCTCGCCAGCGTCTCGCCGCCGCCGGGGCCAGCAGCCGGCCGACCCTCGATGGGCGGGCCGAGACCGCCCGCTACAGCCGCGAAGGCGGCAGCAACGACCGTTGGCGCATCGGCCTGTTCCTCGAAGTGCCCCTGCTCACCGGTGGCGAGAGCCAGGCCCAGGTGGCCGCCGCGCGCGCCGAGGTGCAGGCCGCCGAGGCCAGCCTCGAGGGCCGTCGGCGCGCCGTGCGCCAGGCGGTGCTGGACCTGTGGAGCGAGCTGCAGAGCCTGCGCGCGCGGCGTCAGGAGCTGGCGGTGCGTGCCGACTACCGTGATCTCTATCTGGACCGCAGCCGTGCCCTGTACGAGCTGGAGGTGAAGAGCGACCTGGGCGATGCCATGGTGCAGACCACCGAGGTGAGCCTGCAACGCGCCCGCACCGACTATCAGATCGCCCTTGCCTGGGCGCGCATCCGCGCCCTGCTGGGCGAGGACCCCATTGCCATCGAGGAGGCAAAACCATGAATGCCCAACGCCTGTGCGTCGCCGCCTGTCTGCTGGTCTGCGCCGCGGCGGCCAGCGCCGATGAACTGCCGGCCCGTCTGCAGTGGGTGCAGCGGGTGGCCCTCGGCAGCCCCGTCTCCGGGGTGATCACCGAGGTGGAGGTCGCCGAAGGTCAGCGGGTGCCGGCGCAGGCCATCCTGCTGCGCCTGGACGAGATCCCCCTGCGCGCCCGCGTCGCCGCCCTGGAGGCCCAGCAGCTGGCCCGCCGCAACGACCGCGACGAGGCACGGCGCGAGCTGGCGCGCAATCAGGAGCTGTACGACCGCACCCTGCTCGCCGAGCACGACCTCACCCTGGCCAAGATCGCCCGCGACGCCGCCGAGGCCGCGCTGAAGACCACCGAGGCGGAACTCACCCAGGCGCGTTGGGAGCTGGACCACAGCCGCTTGCGCGCCCCCTTCGAGGCCTGGGTGGTGCGCCGTCGCGCCGAGCCGGGACAGACGGTGGTGAGCCGTCTGCAGGCCGAACCCCTGTTGGTGTTGGCGCGGGCCGGCGGCATGTTGGCGCGGGCCCGGGTGCCGGCCGAGCAACTGGCCGGTCTGCGCATGGGGCAGCGGCTCACCGTGCGGGTGGCGAAGCGGGACTACCCGGGGCACATCCAGCGGCTGGCCCTGGAGGCGGACGGGCAGGGGCGTTTTGCCGTGGATGTGCGCTTCGACTCTGGCGACCGCCTGCTGCGCGCCGGCCTGCCGGCCAGCGTATTGCTGCCGTGATCTGCCGCCGCTGCTGGGTCTCCGGCCGGGTGCAGGGGGTGTGGTACCGCGCCTCCACCCAGCGCGAGGCCGAGGCCCTCGGCCTGACCGGATATGCGCGCAATCTGGCGGACGGCCGCGTCGAGGTCCTGGCCTGTGGGCCACCGGCCGCCGTCGAGGCCCTCAGCGCATGGCTCTGGCAGGGCCCTCCCCACGCCGAGGTGAGTGACGTGCAGTGCGAATCGGTGCCCGGCCCGGCGCCGGCCGACTTCACCACCGGCTGAGCCCGGCCGGCCAGCATGTCCGATTGGCAGGCCGCGGCCGTCGCCGACCCCAGTCTGTGCAGCTACCAGCTGCACATCGAGATCACCCGCGCGCGCTGGTTGTCCATCGGCCGTCTCGGGCGTTTTCGTTTCCCCGCCGGGCACTATGTGTATACCGGCAGTGCGCGGCGCAACCTGGTGGCCCGCGTGCGTCGCCATCTCGCGCGGGAGAAGACCCTGCGCTGGCACATCGACTACCTGCTCGCCGCGCGTCACGCGCATGTACGTGACGTCAGCCTGTCCCGCGAGGCCGAATGCCGCCTCAACCAACGCCTGCCCGGCGAGATACCGGTGCCCGGCTTTGGCGCCAGTGACTGCCGCGCCGGCTGCCGTAGCCATCTGCGCTATCTGGGCGCGGCGCCGGTCCCGGAGCCTGATAGACATTCTCTGGCGAGAAGTCGGGTCTAGCGGCCATGGGCCGGTTTGCCGCGCCGCCCGTCGGAGCGGGTAAACTATCCACCCAATCACCGCCAGGCCCTGAGGGGCGAGCGATATCACAGGCGACGACCCGAACATGATCCCAAGCCCCTTTCACTGCAGTTCCCAATCCCGGGGCCTCTCCATGCTCGGGGCCTGCCGAGGCTGGCTCTGGATACTGCTGCTGACACTGCTGCTGGGGTTGGCCACTGCCGCCGGGGCGGCGGAGGAGCCGGACACGGGCGCTTTATCGACACGCCTGGATACCCTGGAGAAGACCCTCAAGCAGCGCCACCTGACGCTGGATCGCCTGGGCGAATTGGCCAAGCAGGCCACCGCCATCAAGGGCAAGGCGCTGGCCTGCGTGGAGCAGACCGCCAACGCCCGGGACGAGGTGCAGAAGATCCTCGACAGTCTGGGAGAAGCGGCCAAGGGCGAACCGCGTGAGGTGACGCACAAACGGGCCGAGGTGAAGAAGCGTCTGCGCGAGCTGGAGGGGCGCGAGGCGGCCTGCAAGGTCCTGGCCCTGCGCAGTGACGAGGCGTTGCAGACCATCGGCGCGCGGACCAAGCAGATCCTCGCCAGGCAGCTGCTGGCACGGGGGCCCGATGTCTTCGAACTGCTGCGCGAGAACTGGCAGCAGGCGCCGGCCTGGCTGGCCGAGACCGAGGCCTTCGTACAGCGGCACAGTGGCCTGGAGGGACTGAAGGCGGGCCATTGGCTGGCCCTGCTCGCGGCCCTGGGCCTGGCGGCGGGGCTGGGCGTGATGCTGCGCCGGGGCCTGATGAGACGCCTGCAGCGCCTCACCCCGCCGGTGGATTTCGCCGGTCGCTTCCTGGTCGCCCTGCAGGCCACCCTGGCCCGTCACGCCCCGGCCCTGCTGGCCTCCTGCGCCGTGGCCTTGGTGATCTATATCATCGTCCGTGAGGAGCAGCCGCCGCCCTTCATCGCCATCCTCGCCTACGGCCTGCCCCCGCTGTTTCTGTTTTCCGCCGTGGTGCGCCTGGTATTGGCGCCGCCGCGCCCGGCCGTGTTGTTCATCCGCGTCCCCCGGAGCCTGGCCCGCGCCCTGAGCCGGCGCCTGCGAGTGCTCGCCCTGCTGGCCTATATCGGTTATCTGCTGTTTTCCACCCTGTTGTTGCAGAGCCTGCCGGAGGAAGCCCTGCTACTGGCGCGGGCCCTCTTCGTCGTCTTCCTGCTGGCCAATCTGGCCTGGGCCTTCAGCCTGATCCTGCGTTTCCCCCGTCTGGCCCATCTGCGCTGGCTGGCCCTGCTGATCCACCTGTCCCTGTTCATCGTCCTGGTGGCGGAGTGGACCGGCTATCGCAACCTTGCCCAGACCCTCATCGTCGACGTGCTGGCCACCCTGCTCGCCTTCGGCCTGATATTGCTGGCGCAGCGCCTCTTGCGCGATGTCTTCGAGAATCTGGAAAGCGCCAGTGGGCATTGGGGGCGTCGCCTGCGTGCCGCCATGAACCTGCCGCCCGAGGCCCGCATTCCCGGCCTGCGCTGGCTGTGGTTGTTGGTGGTGTTGGGTCTGTGGACCCTCTTTGCCTACGAAATGCTGGTCCTGTGGGACGTCTCCGACACCCTCAGCCTGGAGATCCATACCTACCTCACGCAGGGGTTCGATATCGGCTCATTGCATGTCGTGCCGGCGAAGATCGCCCTGGCCGTCCTTACGGCGGCGGTCATCGTCACCCTCGGTGGCTGGCTGCGCGGGCGCCTGGCCTCCACCTGGCTGGAAAGGACCGGCATGGAACGCGGTGCACGCGAGGCCCTGGTGACCATGACCGGCTACCTGACGGTGGCCATTGCGGTGTTGGCAGGGCTGGGGGTGGCCGGCTTCGAGTTCGGCAGCCTGGCGATCATTGCCGGCGCCCTCTCCGTCGGCATCGGCTTTGGCCTGCAGAACATCGTCAACAACTTCGTCTCCGGTCTGATCCTGCTCTTCGAACGGCCCATCAAGACCGGCGACTGGGTGATGGTGGGGGCCACGGAGGGCTATGTGAAGCGTATCCGGATTCGCTCGACCCAGATCCAGACCTTCGACCGTGCCGATGTCATCGTGCCCAATTCGGAGCTGATCTCGGCGCAGGTGACCAACTGGATGCTGAAGGATCCCAGCGGGCGTATCCACGTGCCGGTGGGCGTCGCCTACGGCAGTGACACGAATCGGGTGAAGGCCATCCTGGAGCGCATCGCCGCCGAACATCCCATGGTGATCACCGATGGCAGCCAGCCGGAGCCCTGGGTCTTGTTCCGTGGCTTTGGCGACAGCTCGCTGGACCTCGAACTGCGCTGCTTCATCGAGAACATCGATCGCCGTCTGCGCGTCATCAGCGACCTCAATTTCGCCATCGATGCGGCCTTCCGCGAGGCCGGTATCGAGATTCCCTTCCCACAACGCGATCTGCACGTGCGCGACTGGCCGGCAGGGGAGGGGGGAGACATCGGGCCGGCGCCCC
Source organism: Gammaproteobacteria bacterium (assembly GCA_024762755.1). Classification (GTDB taxonomy): domain Bacteria; phylum Pseudomonadota; class Gammaproteobacteria; order SZUA-152; family SZUA-152; genus JANTGX01. The sequence goes on along the minus strand of JANTGX010000097.1, from coordinate 2,186 downwards.
TGCCCGAGGCCTGAGATGCCCGCTCGCGGTCTGTGGCGTCGTGGGCTGCTGGGCCTGCTCATTGCTTTAAGCGGGGCCGGGACGGCGGCCGCCGCAGAGGCCGCTGGCGAACAGACCCCACCCCCGGCAGCGGCGGTCGACGAGGGCGAGACGTTGCCCCTGCTCGACGCCCTGGATGCGCCACACGCGACCCTCTCGCAGGGGGTGGAGACGCTGGCCAGCGCCATCGACAGGTTCTTTGCCAACACCAACGATTACAACTACAGCAACGAGAGCTACGCACAACTGCGCCTGGACAGTTATTGGCAGAAGGCGCACGGCGTGGACTTCCAGCCGGGCCTGCGGGGCAAACTCCACCTGCCCTTCGCCGAGCGTCGTTTTCGCCTGATGTTGGAGACGGAGCCGGCGGAGCTGCTGGCCCCCAACGAGCGTCAGCAGAATATCCCCGCGCCCACCGCGGTGGGTGAGGAGGGGGATTATTTTCTCTCCTTGTTGTGGGCCAGGGCCGGCAAGGGCTGGCAGGTGCGCCCGGCGGTGGGCGCGGTACTCAAGGTGCACGGGGAGTTGTTCGCGCGTCTCAATCTGTACCGCAGCTTTCTCATCCATCCCGGTTACAGCGTGCGCCCGGCACAGACCTTCTACTGGTACAGCGAACGCGGCAAGGGTTCGGACACCAGCCTCGAGTTCAACGTGCGCGTGGGCGAGAGGCACCTGTTCCGCGCCACCACCCTGTTGCGCTGGACAAAGCGCAAGGAATACTGGGAACCCAGCGAGACCCTCACCCTGTACCGCAGGTTGTCTCCGCGTGCCCGTCTCTATTATCAGTTAGGAGTGTATGCCCAGGCCGAGCCGGTGGTGCATGCGGTGCGCTACACCGCCTCGATCAACTACCGCCGGCAGATACATCGCGACTGGCTGTTCTACGAGGTGCGCCCGCAGTTGAGCTATGAGGAAGTCGACGACTGGCGTCCGACACCCTCCATCCTGTTGCGCCTGGATGCCGTTTTCGGACGCCGCCGCGGCCTGTGAAGCGGGCTCACTCGGGGAAGCGGTAGCCCTTGGGGATCACCACCACGCCCTTTTCACTCAGGGTGAAGCGGGCGGCGTCGTGCTCGCGATCCACGCCGATCTGCTCGCCGTGGGGGATCACCACGTCCTTGTCCACGATGCAGTTCTGCAGCAGCGCACCCTTGCCCACCTTGACGCCATTGAGCAGCAGGCTGTCGCGTACCACCGCCTCGTCGTCCACGAACACGTGCGGAAACAGGATGGAGTGCTGCACGCTGCCGCCGGAGACCACCACGCCGCCGGCGGCGATGGAGTTGATGAAGATGCCCTCGCTGCCTTCCTCGCCCGGCACGGTGCGCGAGGGCGGGGCCTGTTCCTGGTAGGTACGGATGGGCCAGTCCTGTTGGTAGAGGTCGATGGGCGGCACCGGCTTGAGCAGGTCCATGTTGGCCTCGTAGTAGCTGTCCAGGGTACCCACGTCGCGCCAGTAGCGGTCCGGTGTCACGCGGCCCTTTTCCTCGCCGAAGTGGTAGGCCATCACCCGCTCGCGCGGGATCAGGGCGGGGATGATGTCGATGCCGAAGTCGCGCCGGGACTCGATCTCCTCGGCGTCGTGGCGCAGGGCCTCGAGCAGCACGTCCACGGAGAACACGTAGATGCCCATGGAGGCCAGGGCCTGGTCCGGGGCATCGGGCAGGGGCGTGGGATTGGCCGGCTTCTCCTCGAACTTGGTGATGCGGTGCGCATCGTCCACGGCCATCACGCCGAACTCGCTGGCCTGCGCCAGGGGCACGTCCATGCAGGCCACCGTCAGGCCGGCCTGCTGCTCGATGTGGGCCTGGATCAGGGCCGCGTAGTCCATACGGTAGATGTGGTCGCCGGAGAGGATCAGCACCCACTTGGCGCCGCTGCGCTCGACCAGGTTGATGTTCTGGAATACCGCATCGGCGGTGCCCGCGTAGCCGCCCGCCCCGTCACGCATCTGCGGCGGCACCGTGGTGATGTACTCGCCCAGTTCCGGATTGAAGATGGACCAGCCGTCGCGCACATGTTTCTGCAGCGAGAAGGATTGATACTGGGTGAGAACCAAGATGCGCCGCAGCCCGGAGTGCAGGCAGTTGGCCAGGGTGAAGTCGATGATGCGGTACTTGCCGCCGAAAGGCACCGCGGGCTTGGTG
>JANTGX010000096.1 GCA_024762755.1 Gammaproteobacteria bacterium | reverse complement strand
AGTGCGCAGGATGAGGAGGCGTATCTTTACACGCTTGTGTGACGCCGTCGATGAAATCGGCCGCCATCGCCCCCATATCGTTCACTCAAGGACCACTCGTGATGATTTCGCGGGTGGTTTGTTGCAATTCAGGCCATGGCAATGCCCTTGGCCCCGATCTAGAATGGGGGACATCCCCCCGGTGAACCTCAATGACTCCTTTTCAGATCCTGTTTGTCGTCTTCCTCCTGGTCCCCCTGTTGGAGATCTACCTCCTGATCAAGGTGGGCGCCGTGATCGGTGCCCTGCCGACGGTCTTCATGGTGGTCTTTACCGCCGTCTTGGGCGCGTGGCTGTTGCGCATCCAGGGCTTTGCCACCCTGCGCCGGGTGCAGGAGACCCTGGCCCAGGGAGGGATTCCCGCCATGGAGATGCTGGAGGGGGCGGTGCTGCTCATCGCCGGTGCCCTGCTCCTGACGCCGGGCTTCTTTACCGATGCCCTCGGCTTCCTCTGCCTGATCCCCTCGCTGCGCCGCGCCCTCATCCGCCGTCTGTTGAAGGACGTACTGATGAGCGGCATGCGGGGTCCTGGCGGACCGGGTGGTGGGGCGGGTCCGCGCGTCATCGAAGGCGAATTCCGCCGCGATGATGAGCGATAGAGGCTGCTCGTAACAAATGTGCCTCGTGTAGCCCCTTTTCCCCTCATAAGATTCTTGCCATCCCAAGGGCGGCGAAATTTTACCCGCCCCCACCCCTTGATTTTCCACCATCCGTCACTATCATTAGCGCTCACCGACAGCGAGTGCTAATGCTCGTCATTTTATAGCGGGCGGTGGCGTTTGCCCGCAGACAACCCCAGTAGTTCGAAATTTTGAGGAGACAGTAAATGAACATTCGTCCTTTGCATGATCGTGTCATCATTCGCCGCCTGGAAGAGGAGCGCACCAGCGCCGGCGGCATCGTGATCCCCGACACGGCTGCCGAGAAGCCCGACCAAGGTGAGGTGATCGCCGTGGGCAATGGCAAGATTCTCGAGAATGGCGAAGTACGTCCTCTCGACCTGAAGGTGGGCGACCGCGTGCTGTTCGGCAAATACAGCGGCAACCCCGTCGTCCTGGAGGGCGAGGAGTTGCTGGTGATGCGCGAGGATGACGTCACCGCCGTCGTCGAAGCCTGATCCGAATCTCTGAAGCCGGTTCCGGTACGGCCGGAACGGCAGTCGAGCGTATATTTCCAGAAAAGTTTAAGAGGATTGAACTATGTCAGCAAAAGAAGTGAAATTCAGTGACGACGCCCGCCAGCGCATGGTCGCCGGTGTCAACATCCTGGCCAACGCAGTCAAGGTGACGCTGGGTCCCAAGGGCCGCAATGTGGTGCTGGACAAGGCCTTCGGCGCCCCCACCATCACCAAGGATGGCGTCTCCGTGGCCAAGGAGATCGAGTTGGAAGACAAGTTCGAGAACATGGGTGCACAGATGGTGAAGGAAGTCTCGTCGCAGACCTCCGACACCGCCGGTGACGGTACCACCACGGCCACCGTGCTGGCCCAGTCCATCCTGGCCGAGGGCATGAAGGCCGTCGCCGCCGGCATGAACCCCATGGACCTCAAGCGCGGCATCGACAAGGCCACCGCCGCCGCCGTGGAGGGCCTGAAGAACTTGTCCAAGCCCTGCGAGGACGACAAGGCCATCGCCCAGGTGGGCACCATCTCCGCCAACTCCGATGAGCAGATCGGCGGCATCATCGCCGAGGCCATGGCCAAGGTAGGTAAGGAAGGCGTGATCACCGTGGAAGAGGGCTCCGGTCTGGAGAACGAGTTGGACGTGGTCGAAGGTATGCAGTTCGATCGTGGCTACCTCTCGCCCTACTTCATCAACAACCAGGAGAAGATGACCGTCGAGCTGGACAACCCGCTGATCCTCATCTTCGACAAGAAGATCTCCAATATCCGCGATCTGCTCCCCATCCTCGAAGGCGTGGCCAAGGCCGGCAAGCCGTTGCTGATCATCGCTGAAGACGTCGAGGGCGAGGCCCTGGCGACGCTGGTGGTGAACAACATGCGCGGTATCGTCAAAGTGGCCGCCGTCAAGGCGCCGGGCTTCGGCGATCGTCGCAAGGCCATGCTGGAAGACCTCGCCATCCTCACCGGTGGCACGGTGATCTCGGAAGAGGTCGGTCTCAGCCTTGAGAAGGCCACCCTGGACGAGCTGGGCACCGCCAAGCGCGTCACCATCACCAAGGAGAACACCACCATCATCGACGGTGCCGGCAAGCCGCAGGACATCGAGGCCCGCGTCAAGCAGATCCGTTCGCAGATGGAGGAGACCAGCTCCGATTACGATCGCGAAAAGATGCAGGAACGCCTGGCCAAGTTGGCCGGTGGTGTTGCCGTGATCAAGGTGGGTGCTGCCACCGAGGTCGAGATGAAAGAGAAGAAGGCCCGCGTCGAGGACGCCCTGCACGCGACCCGTGCGGCAGTGGAAGAGGGCGTGGTGCCGGGTGGTGGCGTGGCACTGGTCCGCGTGCTGCAGGGTCTCGCCGGTATCGAGATCGCCAATCACGACCAGGAAGTGGGCGTCAACATCGCCAAACGGGCGATGGAAGAGCCGCTGCGTCAGATCGTCTCCAATGCCGGCGGTGAGGCCTCCGTGGTGCTGAGCAAGGTGGCCGAGGGTTCGGGTAACTTCGGCTTCAATGCCGCCACCGGCGTCTACGGCGACATGGTGGAGATGGGTATCCTCGATCCCACCAAGGTCACCCGTACCGCGTTGCAGAACGCCGCCTCTGTGGCGGGTCTGATGATCACCACCGAGGCCATGGTGGCCGAGCTGCCCCAGGAAGCACCGGCAGGTGCAGGTGCGGCGATGCCCGATATGGGCGGCATGGGTGGCATGGGCGGCATGATGTAACGCCCGGCTACCCATCCACCTCATCAGGTGGGTCGATCGTAGAGGCCCCGCCGGTAAACCGGCGGGGCCTTTTTGTTTGTCCGGCCGTTATGGGGGCGATGGTCGGGCCTGTGCTAGGCTCCGCGCAGAACGAATTGGCAGGGGTGAGGGGAAATTATGTCAGTGAGACATTGGGCGTCGACCTGGTGGGCGCGACTGCAGGAGATGCGCGACAGTTACCGGCGGTTTTCCCTCTACGCACGGCCGGATCGTGGATTGTTCCTGTGGGATATTGTCAGCATCATCGTCGCAGTGGTCACCAACGCCGCCATGATCTGGCTCATGGGGCAGCCACTGAGCCTCATTCAGGCGGGTGACTTCGCCTCCCTGCCGAGTCTGCTGGCCCTCTTCGCCGGTGTCTTGCTGGTCAATCAGGCGGCTCAGATGCTGGGCGGTTGGCTGACCAGCCGGATGGCCCTCAACTATGTGGGCCGCTTACGCAAGGCCTTGATGTCCCGATTGTTCGTCCTTTCGTACCCAGTGGCGGGACGGGTGCCGCGCGGTGATCTGCTGGCACGCCTGAGCAACGACGTGGATCGGGTGACCGAGATTTGGGTCGATGCGCGGCTGCAACTCGTCTCCCATCTGCTGACTCTGCTGATCTATGTCTCCCTGCTGTTTTGGATCAACAGCGGCCTGGCCCTGGTGGCCATGGCCACGGTGCCGGTGTTCGTGCTCCATCAGCGTTTCTTCTCACGCCGAAAGCATGAGGCGGCGAGCAAATTTTTGCGCAGCAACGGTGAACTCCTCGCCTTCGAGGAGCAGGGCTTGGCCAATCTGCGCGGTATCGCCTCGAACAATGCCGAGTCGCTCATGGCTCGGCTGCACGACAAGGTATTCCAGCGGGTCTATCGCTGGGCGCTACGCGAGCGGGTGCTGGAGGTGGCGTTTCAGGTGAGTTTTACCTTGTTGGTGTACCTCGTAGGGTTGTTGGTCGTCGTGGTCGGAGTGCGTGAGGTGAGTGCGGGCACCCTGCCGGTGGGTCTGCTGGTCAGCTTTGTGCTCTACCTGGGCTATCTGACGGTGCCTCTGCGCGGATTGGCCGATCTGGGGTTCCAGTTGGCGGGTAACCGACCGGCGGCCCTGCGACTGAGCGAGGTGCTGGATGCCGAGCCGCAGGTGGCCGAGTTGCCGCAGGCGGCGGAACTCGCGGTTCCGGCGGGCGGCATCGTCATCGATGACGTCGATTTTTCCTATGACGAGGGCGCCGCGCAGATATTGAAGGGGGCCAATGTCGAGATTCGGCCGGGCGAGTCGGTGGCCCTGGTGGGGCCGAGCGGTTGTGGCAAGTCGACGCTCGCTGCCCTGTTGCTGCGTTTCTATGACCCGCAGCGGGGACGGATTCTGATCGATGGGCAAGACCTGCGCGCCGTGACCGTGGCCTCCATCCGCCGGCAGGTGGCGGTGGTCTGGCAGGAGCCCCTCTTGATTCAGGACAGCCTTCGCGCCAATTTGCTCATGGCCCGTCCCGAGGCCACGCAGGAGGAACTCGAAACCGCTTGTCGCCGCAGCCATGCGTGGTCGTTCATCCAGGCCTTGCCGCAGGGCCTGGATACACGGCTGGGTGGTGAAGTGGAGTTGTCGGGAGGGCAGAAGCAGCGTCTGGCCATTGCCCAGGCCTTTCTGCGAGACGCGCCGATCCTGATCCTCGACGAAGCCTCATCGGCGTTGGACAGCCATGCCGAGCAGGCCATTGTGCGCGATCTCGCGGCCCTGCGTGCAGGACGCACGACCCTGATGATCGCCCACCGGCACTCGTCCCTGCGCGCCGTAGACCGTGTCATCTATCTCGAGGGAGACGGTAGTCTGACCATCGAGAGACATGAAGTATTGCTGGCGACGCACCCTGCCTACCGCGAGGCGGTGGCTTGGCAGACCGGGGAAGGAGACAAGGCAGCAGATGCAAAGAAGGCCACTGAATAGGGGATCGAGTGAAGGGGAATCAAGCGCTCCCGCAAGACAACGAGACAAAGGAAAAACGACACAAACAAAAAAGGGACACCGATAAATCAGCGCCCCCTTTTTGCTTTCGCATGTGGGATTAGCCACATAGGTGTACAGCTACATGACGATGAGGCCAGTCATGTGAACCGCACGACATGTTGCTTACGCAACTACGTCTGTTGCCAGACGCGAGTTACACAGGTGTGTAACGGATGAAGCAATGGCTTACATGCCACCGCCCATACCGCCACGGCCGCCACGGCCGCCCATTCCACCCATGCCACCCATGCCGCCACCCATGCCGCCGCCCATTCCACCCATTCCACCCATGGTGAACCTCCAGTGTTGTTGCGGTTTACATGAAGTTGGTCAGACAGGTACGCACGATACTCTTGCATCGATAGCCTGCTTACCTGTGAGTTTCATTCGATGAAATCATCGGTTGAGACTCACGCCCGTCACATTCAGCAAATATTCATTGGCTGCATGCGACGTGGAGAACGATAGGCGAGATATGTCACCGGGTCAAATAATGATTTCTGATTTTGTGATAGCCTCATTATCTCGCTGTTTTTGATATAGCTTTTCGGTCGGAATTGTGTGGTTGTTAGGTCAGGTAGGGCGGATTTTGCTTTGTTGTCTATTACTTTAGGGGTGTTTCTTCGCTGGATTCGTACTAGTCTTAATGGATAAGCAGCGAGGCGGAACGGCTGAGAGGTATGGCGTCCTATTCGTCTGGGTTAACTTCTGATGGTGGCCTGAGTGAAACTGTCAGTGGGATAGGGGAATCTGCTGATTTGCGGGTGGGGTGAGGACCGCCGGCCGATTCTTTATGGCTGGGGGCTGTGAGGGGAATCGAGAGTCGTGCTTGAGGCTTGAGGCGGCGGGTCTGGCTTGTCCAGTCATGTTTTCGGTTTTTATTATTGTCATGAAAAGCACCTTTGTAGGGGCATTTCGAGTGGATTGATTTGGGTATTATTGGGTTACGGTAATATTAATAAATACTTATCTAACAGTGTGTTGCGGTTTTATTCCCATAGAAAACCGGGAAAAAAATATTATTTATTCCGTTTGTGGAATTTTATTGACACTCCGCGACGCCTTGGTCTAGGATCGGTGCCCATAGATTATTTTGATGCATAAAAATAACGACCTAATAAATACATAATTAAATACTAATAAACCCATGTTCTCGATCGGCAGAGTGAAGAATGTACGATCGCTGGACCACCGTAGAGGCGGTGCGGGGTAGTGAATATCGCGTCTCGCTGAGAGGGGACATTTGAGGAGGGGGCTGTCGCTACGGCGATTTTCCCATGGCATGGCGCTGGCCATGCTGTCTGAACACAATTCCACGAAGTTGTTATTGGGCGCCTTGCTGTGTTTTGGCGAGGTGTGGCTTTTCTGTTTTCGGCTTTTACCACCGCACGAAAACGACAAACGCGCAGAGGATCGATATGGCTGTGATAAGACGAAATGCCTTGTCTGCTGGACTCAACCCGGGGGTTGGGGGATGGCTGGTTCGGCTCATGGTGGTTGGCTTCTTTCTGTTGGCCGGGGTGTCGACGGCAATGGCCGCGAAGTATGACGTGGTGGCGCCGAGCGGAACCCATGCCGGTGAGGGTGTGGAGCAGCCCATCGAGTTTCCGCACAACATCCATGTCAAGGACAACCAGATCAATTGCATGTACTGCCATACCTATGCGCGGCGCAGCAAGGTGGCGGGCATACCGCCAACCAGCAAATGCATGGGTTGCCACAAGATGATCGCCACCGATAAGCCGCGCATTCAGAAGCTCACGGAATATTGGGAGAAGAAGCAGTCGCCGCCATGGAAGAAGGTCCACGACCTGCCGGACTTCGTTCACTTCACCCATGAGAAGCACCTTAAGACCCTGCTCTTCGATCGGGAGTACCCGGTGGAGAACGTGAAGGAGGTTTGCGCCTTTTGTCACGGTGAGCTGGAAAACATGACCGTGGCAAAGAAGGTGAAGCCGCTGAACATGGGCTTTTGTGTCCGCTGTCATATCCAAAACAAAGAACTGGGCGCTCCTGGTGATTGCTGGAAGTGCCACAAGTAGCCGCGCACGGGCGAGAGGGTGAGTAGAGCTATGTCGATAAATCGTAGAAATTTTCTCAAGATGATGGGGTGGAGTGGCGCCGGTGCGGCCTTGGCTGGTTGTGACATGCCCACCACGGTGACATTGGAGGAAGGCCGCGAAGAGGTGGTCTCCTATCTGGCGCCAGAAGAGTATGTGATCCCCGGCGTCGGTGTCTGGTATGCCTCGACCTGCACCCAGTGTGCGGCCGGTTGTGGCATCCACGGGCGTGTGCGTGAAGGGCGCGTGCTGAAACTGGAGGGCAACCCGGATTCGCCGATCAACAAGGGCAAGCTGTGCATGATGGGGCAGGCGGGTGTGCAGGGGCACTACAACCCAGATCGTGTAACACAGCCGCTGCTGCGCAAGGGGGGCAAGCTGGCGCCGGTTGGCTGGGACGAGGCCTTGAGCCTGCTGGACGAAAAGCTTGGCGGCATCAAGGGCGATCGTTTTGCCTGGTTCACCGGCACCCTGACGGGCCATCAGCGGGTGATGGTGGACAATCACCTGGAAGCCATGGGCTCGTCGAAGCATTTCGTTCACGAGGTCGTGAACAATGCCGTGAGCCGTCGTGTGTATGCCGAGATGTTCGGCGACGAAACGCCGCGGCTGCGTATCGACAAGGCAAAGATGGTCCTCTCTCTCGGCGCCGATTTCATGGGCGGCAGTGAGTCACCGCTACTGTACGCCGGCGACTACACCCGTTTCCGCACCGGCGAGAGCCGCGGCCTGCTGGTTCAGGTAGAGCCGAAGATGAGCATGACCGGTGGCTGTGCCGATCTCTGGTTGCCCAACAATCCGGGTACGGAAGGTGTCCTGGCCTTGGGTATCGCCAACCTCCTGCTGAACAAGCTCAAGATGAGCGATGCCGGCATCCCTGGCG
>JANTGX010000095.1 GCA_024762755.1 Gammaproteobacteria bacterium | reverse complement strand
CCGCGGGCGATGTTCTTCACCCGCCCCTGGCGCCAGGCCCACACGGAGGGGCTGACGTAGTGCGCCGTCTTGATGCCGGCGTCGTGCAGGCGGCGCTCCAGGCCGAGGGTGAAATCGGGGGCGTCGATGCCGATGAAGACGTCCGGTGGCTCGGCGATGAAATGGCGTGCGAGGTCGCGCCGCAGACGCAGTAGTTCGGGCAGACGGCCGATCACCTCGCTGAAGCCCATCACGGAGAGGCGGTCCATGGGGTAGAGGCTATGCGCGCCGGCCTGCTGCATCTGCGGCCCGGCGATGCCCTCGAAACGGGCCTCGGGGTACTGTTCACGAATGGCGCGGATCAATCCGGCACCCAGCAGGTCGCCCGATGCCTCACCGGCAACGATGCCGATACGCATGGGCTAGGGCCGCAAGCCGTGTCGCCCGTCGTCGGACGGCATGCGTTGCCCCGCGAGTGGCCGAAGACCGCGACGGTCGCCGCCGGCGTGCGCATACGGAGTACTCGGCACGACGGGCACCTAGCGGACGATACCGCGCGTCACGCCCTTGAGGAACGCGACCAGGTGGGCCACCTCGGCGGGTGGCTCGTCCATCGTCTCGAGGCGCTCGATGGCCTGCTCCAGGGTGAGGCCGGAGCGGTAGAGGATGCGATAGGCCCGACGCAGGGCGGCCAGGGACTCGGCGGAGAAACCACGTCGCTTGAGGCCCTCACTGTTGAGGCCGTGCGGCTTGGCCATGTGGCCGGCGACCATCATGTACGGCGGCACGTCCTTGGAGATGACGCTGTTCATGGCGGTGAAGGCATGCGCGCCCACCTTGCAGAACTGATGCAGCAGGGTGAAGCCGCCGAGGATCACGTAGTCCTCCACCGTCACGTGGCCGGCCAGCGAGGCGCTGTTGGCAAAGATGGTGTGGCTGCCCACGCGACAGTCGTGGGCGATGTGCACGTAGGCCATGATCCAATTGTCGTCGCCGATACGGGTCACCCCCTCGTCTTGGGAGGTGCCGCGGCTGATAGTGCAGTATTCGCGGATGACGTTGCCATCACCGATCTCCAGGCGGGTGGGCTCGCCGGCGTATTTCTTGTCCTGCGGGTCACCACCGAGGGCGGCAAAGGCATAGACCTTGTTGTTCCGGCCCAGGCGCGTCGGCCCCTCGATGACCACATGGGGGCCGATGACGCTGCCGGCACCGATCTCCACATCGGCACCGATGATGGAAAACGGCCCGACCTCCACACCCTCGTCGAGGCGGGCGGCCGGATCGACGATGGCCTGTGGATGGATCAAGTTCAGACGTCTCGCTCGGCGCACATGAGTTGTGCGGAACAGATGAGGTTGCCGTCCACCTTGGCCTCGCCACGGAAGCGCCACACGCCGCGCTTGTGCTTCAGCACCTCCACCTCGAGGATCAGTTGGTCACCCGGCTCCACCGGCTGCTTGAAGCGGCAGTCGTCGACGCCGACCAGGTAGTAAAGAGACCCGTCGTCCGGGGTCTTGTTGCTGGTGCGAAAGGCGAGGATGCCGGTGGCCTGGGCCAGGGCCTCGATGATCAGCACACCCGGCATCACCGGCTTGTTGGGAAAGTGCCCGGTGAAGTGTGGCTCGTTGTAGGTGACGTTCTTCAGGGCCGTGAGGGTCTTGCCCTCTTCGTAGGCCAACACCCGATCGATGAGCAGGAAGGGATAGCGGTGCGGCAGGTGGTTCTGTACTTCGAGAATGTCCAATGTGGTATCCAAGATGGTTTCCAGGGTCGTCGTTCTGGTGTGGTTATTCCGTGCTCTCGTCTTTGCTCTGTTTTTCCAGTCGACGAAGGCGTTTGGCCATCTCGTCGAGCTGTTTGAAGCGCACGGCATTGCGGTGCCATTTGGCATTTTCTTCCATGGGCGTGCCAGAGGAATAGACCCCGGCCTCACGGATGGGGTGATTGACCATGGTCATCCCGGTGACGATGACGTTGTCGCAGATCTCGAGGTGGCCGACCACGCCGACGCCCCCGCCCAGGGCGCAGTGGGCGCCGATGCGCGCCGAGCCGGCGATGCCGACGCAACCCGCCAGGGCACTGTGCTCGCCCACCTGGACGTTGTGCGCCACCTGCACCAGGTTGTCGATGATCACACCGTCGGCGATGCGCGTATCGTCGATGGCGCCGCGGTCGATGGTGGTGTTGGCGCCGATCTCCACGTCGTCGCCGATCACCACGCTGCCCACCTGCGGAATCTTCACCCAGCGGCCGGCGTCGTTGGCGAAGCCGAAGCCGTCGGCGCCGATCACCGCGCCGGGGTGGATCAATACCCGGCGGCCGATCCGCACGTGGTGACAGAGGGTGACGTTGGCCTCCAGGCGCCCGCCCTCACCGAGAACGACATGCCGGCCCACCACGCAACCGGGGCCGATTCGGCATCCGGCACCGATCTGTGCGCCGGTCTCGATGACGCTGTGCGGACCGATGCTGACGTCGGCGGCGATCTCTGCGCCCTCCTCCACCACCGCCGAGGGATGAATCCCCCCGCTTTCCTCAACGGGCGGATAGAGCCAACCGGCGACACGGGCATAGGCCAGATAGGGGTCGTCCACCACCAACGCGGCGACGCCCTCGGCGAGGTGCGGCAGGTCGTCCTCACGCAACAGTACGGCGCTGGCGGCGGTCTGCCCGAGCTCGTTCCGATAGCGCTTGTGACTGATGAAGCTGATATCGCCGCTACTGGCCCCGCTCAGGGTCGCCACGCGTTCCACGGACAAGGCGGGATCGCCGTGCAGTTGAGCGGCGAGGCGCTCGGCCAGGTCTTGCAGAATCATGCCGGCTACTTACCGTTACCCTTGGCGGCGTCGAATTCTTGCTTCAGGCGTTGGATCACGCGCTCGGTGATATCCACGGTATCGCTGGCGTAGACCACGCCGTCGCTGAGGATGAGGTCGTAGTGCTCGCCCTTGGCGATGGACAGGATGACCTGGAAGACGCGCCGGCGCAGTTTCTCGAAGGCCTCGTTGCGACGGATGTTGAGATCCTCGCTGAACTCCTCGCGCTCGCGCTTGAGATCGCGCTTGCGGGAGACGATGTCACGTTCGAGACTGCGCCGTTCCGACTCGCTCATGATGGCGCCGTCCCGGGCCAGGCGATCTTCGAGTTTTTTCAGCTCCTGCTGCGCGGCGAGCATGGCCTTGTCGCGGGGCGCGAACTCCTGTTCCAACGCGGCGCGTGCGGCCTCGGCCTGGGGGGCCTCCTCCAGCACCCGGGGTGCATTCACGGCACCGATCTTCAGTTCGGCGGCCTGTACCGGCCCCATCAGCACGGCCAACAGCAGTGCCCACAGCCAAAGAAACGTCGTTCTGTGCATTGTTTTCGATCTCTCCGATTGGTGGGCCGGGACGGCCGTTTGAAGCGCGCTATGATGCCACGAATCGCCCGTCACGCCCACCGGGCCTGGTTCACTGACGCTGGCCGGGCAGGCACGGTTCCCTGCCGGTGGCTCAGAAACCCGTACCGATGGTGAACTGGAAGAGTTCCTTTTCGTCGTCGTCCTCTGCCTTGATCGGCCAGCCCCAGCTGAAGGTCAGCGCACCCACCGGGCTCAGCCAGACCACCGAGACACCGGCGGAGACACGCAGGTCGCTGGCACGGATGTCGTCGAAGCGGGCGAACACGTTGCCGGCGTCGACGAAGGTGCTCAGGCGAGTGCTATTGGAGGAGCCCTCGAAGGGCAGTGGGAAATAGACCTCGGCATTCATGACCACCTTGGCGCTGCCGCCGATGGGCCGGTCGATGGCGGCCTCCCGCGGACCCAAGGTGTTGGCGCGGAAGCCGCGCACGGAGGAGACGCCGCCGGCGAAATAGTTCTCCCAGAAGGGCAGGCTGGTGGTGTCGCCGTAGCCGTCACCGCTGGCCAGACTGCCACCCAGGTAGCCGACCCAGCCCCAGAACAACGGCTGATAGAACTTCAACCGGTAGGCGAGTTTGTAGTACTCCAGATCCATGCCGGGGACCGCCACCGAGGCGGAGAGCAGGTTGTACACACCGCGGTCGGCGAAGATGGCGCGATTGCGGGTATCGTAGGACCAGCTGCTGGAGAACTGCACGGTATCGAAACTGTCGCCGTTCTGCGCCAGCCAGTCCGTGTAGGTGTCTGGCGAGACGCCGACGCTGGTGGAGATGCGGGTGTTTTCGAAGTCCAGGCCGAAGGAGGCGCGGTTGTATTCGCTGAGCGGCACGCCGAAGTTGATGCCGGCACCATAGGTATCGGTGGTATAGGCCGCCAGATTGGCCGCATTGGCGTCGGTGGCGCGGTAGTGCAGGCTGTAGGTGCGGCTGACACCGTCATCGGTGAAATAGGGGTTGGTGTGTGAGAAGCGGTAGACCGTATTCACCTGACTGTTGTCCATCTCCGCACTGACCCGGTTGCCGGTGCCGAGGAAATTGTTGAAGGTGACGTTGAGGTTGAACAGCAGCCCCTGGGTCTGGCCATAGCCGAGGCCGGCGGAGAAGCTGCCGGTGGAACCCTCGGTGACGTCCAGGTTGAGATCCACCTGATCGTTGGTGCCGGGTACCGGTGGCGTCTCCACGTTGACGCTGTCGAAGAAACCCAGCCGCTGTAGGCGGATCTTGGAGCGGTCCACCAGCGGCGTGGACAGCCAGCCGCCCTCCATCTGCCGGATCTCGCGGCGTATGACCTCGTCGCGCGTCTTCACGTTGCCGGTCACGTTGATGCGGCGCACGTACACCCGGTGGCCGGGATCGACGAAGAAGGTCAGGTCGATGATGCGCCTCTCCTCGTCGACCTTGGGCACTGCGTTGATGTTGGCAAAGGCGTAGCCGTCCACCGCCAGACGTTCGGCGATGCGGGTGGTGCTCTCGACTATACGCCGCCGCGAGAAGACCTCGCCGTCCTGCACCAGCAGGCGTGCACGCAATTCTGCCTCCGGCACCACCATCTCGCCCGCCAGGTCGACCTTGCCGACGTGATACAGATTGCCCTCGGAGACATTGATGGTGAGGTAGATGTCGCGCTTGTCCGGCGAGATGGCCACCTGGGTGGAATCGACGCTGAAGTGCAGATAGCCACGATCGAGGTAGAAGGAGCGCAGTTTTTCCAGATCACCGAGGAATTCCTGGCGATTGAAACGCCCGCTGCTGTCGATGAAGGAAAAGACCGTGGGGGTGCTGAGGGAGAACTCACCCAGCAGGCGGACATCGCTGAAGGCACGATTGCCGATGATCTCGATCTGCCGGATCTGCGCCGCCGGCCCTTCGTCGATATCCAGGGCCACCGAGACGCGGTTGCGCGGCAGCGGCGTGATGGTGGATTCGATCTTCACCGAGTACTTGCCCAGACTGAAGTACTGGCGCTGCAGCTCCTGCTTTACTTGCTCGAGGATGGAACGGTTGAACACCCGCCCCTCCACCAGCCCCACTTGTTTGAGGGCGTTTTTGAGATCGGTGGTCTCCAAGTCTTCGTTGCCGAAGAACTCCACCTTGGCGATGGAGGGACGTTCCACCACCTGGATCACCAGCACATTGCCCTCGCGGCGCAGTTTGACGTCTTCGAAGAAGCCGGTCTTGAACAGCGCGCGCACGGCCGCGCTGGCCTTTTCCGGCGTCAGCGTCTCGCCCACCCGCACGGGGAGATAGTTGAGCGTCGTACCGAGGGAGATGCGCTGCAGGCCCTGCACGCGGATATCGCCGACGACGAAGGACTGGAAGGCCTGCACGGGCAGGGCCAGCAGTAACAGAAGGGTGCACAGGCACCGGCGCAACATCGTTGGACTCATACCGCGTCAGCCACCCCAGAGTCGGTTCAGGTCGTTATAGAAGGCCAGCACCATGAGGGCGCCGAGGATGGCAATGCCGATCCGTTGCAATTGCATCTGTACCGCATCGGACAGCGGCCGGCCGCGCACGATCTCGATCAGGTAGTACATCAGGTGGCCGCCGTCGAGCAGTGGGATGGGCAACAGATTGAGCACCCCCAGGCTGATGCTGATGACGGCGAGGAAATACAGGTAGGCAGTGATGCCGGCACTGGCGGTATAGCCCGCGTAGGTGGCAATGGTGATGGGACCACTGAGGTTCTTCACCGAGACCTCGCCGAGCAGCATCTTGCCGATCATGCGCAGGGTCAGCCAGGACAGCTGCCAGGTCTTGCCCAGCGCGTGGGGGATCGCCGCGAGGGGGCCGTATTGCTCACGGGTGAGCATCTCGTCCGGCGGTGGGCCAACGGCCTGCGGCGCCGCGCCGATGAATCCGATGCGGGTGTCGCCGGCCTCGCGGCTGCCGATGTGCAGGGGCAACTGCAGGGTCTGGCCATCGCGTTCGATCTCCACCTGCACGGTACTGTCGGGGTGGGCACGGACGTACTCCACCAGGGCGATCCAGTCCGTCACCGGTTGGCCGTCGATGCGCAGGATGCGGTCGCCGCTGCGCAGACCGGCCTGCTCGGCAGCGCCGCCCGGCGACAGCTCGCCCAGCACCGCCGGGTAGTGCGGCCGCCAGGGCGAGATTCCCAGGCGCTGCAACAGTTCTTTCTGCTTCGCCTCGTCGGGGATGTCCGCCACCGGCAAGGTCACCTGCCGTTGCCGGCCATCGGCGTCGCGCAGGGTGAGTCGTACCTCGTCGCGGCCCAGGGCCTCGTCGAGCAGGGCCAGCTGGGCCACGCTCCAGGTGGGTGTGGGCTCGCCATCCACCGCCACGATCAGGTCGTTTTCATGCACCCCGGCGCTGGCGGCGATGGACTCCGGGGCTACCTCGCCGATGACCGGCTTGAGGCCCGGCACACCGATGAGGTACATCAACCAAAAGGCCATCACGGCAAAGAGCAGGTTGAACACCGGGCCGGCGGCGACAATGGCGATGCGCCGCCACACCGACTGGTTGTTGAAGGCCCGATCGCGCTCCGCTTCGGGTACCGGTCCCTCGCGTTCGTCGAGCATCTTGACGTAGCCGCCGAGGGGGATGGCGGCGATGACGTATTCGATGTCGTCTGGCCCGGCCCGGCGCGACCAGAGCGGTTTGCCGAAACCGATGGAGAAGCGCAGGACCTTCACCCCCAACTTGCGGGCGGTCCAGAAGTGGCCGAACTCGTGAAAGGCGATGAGCAGGCCGAGGGTGACCACGAGGGCCGCTGCGGAGGTCAGGAATTCACTCATGGAGAGGTCTCCCGCACGAGGCCTTCGGCCATTTCGCGTGCGGCTTGGTCGTCGGCCATGATGGCCTCGAGTTGATCGGCCGGGTGCGGGGTGACCCGCCCCAGGGTCTGTTCGATGAGCCGGGGGATGGCATCGAAGGCCAGGCGGCCGTCGAGAAACGCGGCGACCGCCACCTCGTTGGCCGCATTGAGGATGGCCGGTGCCGTCTCACCGCGACGCATGGCCTCGTAGGCCAGGCGCAGGCAGGGAAAGCGCGCCTCGTCCGGCGCCTCGAAATCGAGCCGAGCGATGTCGAACAGGTCGAGGCCGGCGACCCCCGACTCGATGCGCTGCGGCCAGGCCATGGCGTGGGCGATGGGGGTACGCATGTCGGGATTGCCCAGCTGCGCGAGGACGGAACCGTCGACATACTCCACCAGAGAGTGGATCACGCTCTGCGGGTGGACCACCACCTGGATGTGATCCGGCGTGGTGGCGAACAGCCAGCAGGCCTCGATGAGCTCCAGGCCCTTGTTCATCAGGGTCGCCGAATCCACCGAGATCTTGCGCCCCATGGACCAGTTGGGATGGGCACAGGCCTGCGCCGGGGTGACCGCCGCCAGCTCTTCGCGGGAGGCGGTACGGAAGGGACCGCCGGAGGCCGTGAGCAGGATGCGCCGCACGCCGACCTGCTCGAGTCCCTGAGAGAAATCGGCTGGCAGGCACTGGAAGATGGCATTGTGTTCGCTATCGATGGGC
>JANTGX010000094.1 GCA_024762755.1 Gammaproteobacteria bacterium | reverse complement strand
GTGGGCTCGGCATAGGTAGTGGGGCGCGTGGTCTCGATACAGCCGCCCTGGTCCACGGAGATGTCCACGATGACGCTGCCCTCTCCCATCTCGCGCACCGTGTCGGCACTCACCAGGTGCGGCGCGCGCTTGCCGGTGACGAGTACCGCACCCACCAGCAGGTCGGCGGCGACCACCGCCTCGTGCAGGGCATCGGGATAGGGATACAGGGCCGTGACGTTGTTGCCCAGGGCGCGCATGGCCGCCTGCTTGTCGCGGTCGAGGTCGAACACCGTCACCTCGGCGCCCAGGGCCGCCGCCACGCTGGCCGAGGCACCGCCGGCCACCCCCGCGCCCAGCACCACCACCCGGCCGCGCTCGGCCGCCGGCACGCCGCCGAGGAGCAGGCCCTTGCCGCCCTCGGGCCGATACAGGAGGTGAGTACCCACTTGCACCGCCACGCGGCCGGCGATGTCGCTCATGGGCGCCAGCAGGGGCAGGCGGCCATCGTCGGTCTCCACCGTCTCGAAGGCGACGGCGGTGAGGCCCACCTCGAGCAAGGCCTGCATCAGCTCCGGCGCAGCGGCCAGGTGCAGATAGGAGAACAACAGGTGGTCCTTGCGCAGCAACTCGACCTCCGAAGGTTGCGGCTCCTTGACCTTGACGATCATCTGCGCCTCGCCGTACACCGCGGCCGCATCCGGCACGATGCGCGCCCCCGCCGCCAGATACTGCGCATCGGCGTAACCACTGAGCACACCGGCGTCGTGCTCGACGACGACCTCGTGGCCCTGCGCCACCAACGGACCCACCGCGGCGGGAATCAAGGCCACACGGCCCTCCAGGGTCTTTATCTCGCGTGGAATTCCGATACGCATACTGACCTACCTCGCTTACTCGAATTGTCCATTATCTGACATCCATTATCAGGAATGAGAGGCTCCTGACAACATCCCGCCGCCACCGGCGCCGAAATCCGGGCCGGCTATTGACCCGGTGCAGCTTGCCCTTCCGCAGCAAATATCAGACCAACAGCCCACCTCGCCCGGGGGGTTTGGCCGGGAAGATTCGGTGTATCATCTTCCTCGGATTTTCCAACCCTATCCGTCAGGAGCCCAGCATGAGTGAAACCAAGCACTGCCGTCTGTTGATTCTCGGGTCCGGCCCCGCCGGCTATACCGCCGCGGTGTACGCCGCGCGCGCCAACCTCGAGCCCGTCCTCATCACCGGCCTGGAACAGGGTGGCCAGCTCACCACCACCACCGAGGTGGACAACTGGCCCGGCGACTACGAGGGTGTGCAGGGCCCCGAACTAATGGAACGCATGCGCAAGCACGCCGAGCGCTTCAACACCGAGATCATCTTCGACCACATCAACAAGGCCGAGCTGAACCAACGCCCCTTCACCCTCACCGGCGACAGCGGCACCTATACCTGTGATGCCCTGATCATCGCCACCGGCGCCTCGGCCCAGTACCTCGGCCTGCCCTCGGAGGAGAAATTCAAGGGCCGCGGCGTCTCCGCCTGCGCCACCTGCGACGGCTTCTTCTACAAAGGCAAGCCGGTGGCGGTGATCGGCGGCGGCAACACCGCCGTGGAAGAGGCCCTCTACCTGTCCAACATCGCCTCCCACGTCACCGTGGTGCACCGGCGCGACAAATTCCGCTCGGAGAAGATCCTCGCCGACCAGCTGATGGAGAAGGCCAAGAGCGGCAACGTCACCATCGAGTGGAATTCTGAACTCGATGAGGTGCTGGGCGACGACATGGGCGTCACTGGCATGCGCATCAAAAACACCAAGGACGGCAGTACCAAAGAGATCAAGGTCGACGGCATCTTCATCGCCATCGGCCACAAGCCCAACACCGATCTCTTCAAGGACCAACTGGAGATGGATCACGGCTACCTCAAGGTCAAGGGTGGTTCCGAGGGCAATGCCACGCAGACCAGCATCGAAGGCATCTACGCCGCCGGTGACTGCGCCGATCACATCTATCGCCAGGCCATCACCTCCGCCGGCTCCGGCTGCATGGCGGCATTGGACAGCGAGCGCTATCTGGACTGTCTGGAGGCCGGCACCGACTGAACCTGGCCAAGACCCGGAAAACGAAAACGCCGCGCCTCTCTCGGGACGCGGCGTTTTTGATGGCGCAGGGCGATGGCCCGGCGCCTCAGTCGCCCGTGGCGATCTGCTCGTAGACGAAGGCGTGCAGCAAGACCGATTCGCGACGCTCGGAGAATTGCAGTTCGACGCCATGCAGGAAACGGCTGGACTCGCCCTTCTGCTTGGCCTGTTCGACCTTGATGTTGCGCACCACGGCGATGAAGTTGAGTTCTTCCTCCGCCTCCGCCACGCGGATGCGCACGGAGACGGCGAGGCAATTGCCCACCTCGGCGAGGGGCTGTTCGGCCACCAACAGGGCGCCGGTGGTGCTCATGTCGCGGATCACTACCGTCTGCGGCTTGCTCTCCGGCGCCACCTCGCTGCCGCCGATGAGACAGGCGCGCGCCTGGGCCTCGAGATCGAGCTGGACGCGCAGGGCCTTGCGCACGGTGACGCTCTGCAGGGAGTGGGGATAGCTGAGGTGCAGGTAGGAATAGGGCACGTTGCAGCTGCGTATCACCGAGACGGCGAAGCCCACCAGGTCGTTGCCGGCCATCATGCGGGCCGCCACGGCCTGACCATCGCGGACCAGGAGCAACTTGCCGTTGACCACGGGGGTGGTGACCAGCAGGCTGCGGTCGGCCAGATAACCGATGACCTTGACGAAATAACGTGTCTCGCTGACACCGAGAAACTGCAATTGCAGGGTGTCGCCGACCTTGAGTGGTAATTCACTGTTGGACATCCGGGCCTCGGATCAGGGTTCATTTTCTCGGCCCAGGGGGTGATAAGGTAGACCCCATGAGCCTGCACAGCACTCTTATCGGCAGCCTTGACGATGTCTTCAGCGAAGACTGGGATCGTCTCGTCGGCAGCCGACAACCCTTCCTGCGTCACGCCTTCCTGCACGCCCTGGAGCGGCACGGCTGTGTCGGCCCCCGCTGGGGCTGGCACCCCCGGCATCTCCTGTTGTACGAGGGCGACCGCCTGGTGGGCGCCCTGCCGCAGTACCTGAAGACCAACGCCTATGGCGAGCTGGTGTTCGACTGGGCCTGGGCCGAGGCCCATGAGCGCAGTGGCCGGCCCTACTACCCCAAGCTGGTGGCGGCCGTCCCCTACACCCCGGCCAGCGGCCGGCGCCTGCTGGTCCACCCCGAGGCCGATGCCCCCGCCGTGCGCCAGGGCCTGATCGCCGCCGCCCTGGCACACGCCGGCGAGGCCAAGGTCTCCTCCCTGCATTGGCTGTTTCCCGACCAGACGGACCGCACGGCGCTGGCGGAGGCCGGGCTGCTGATCCGCCAGGGGGTGCAGTTCCATTGGCACAATCGCACGCCGGGCTACGACGACTTCGACGACTTCCTCGCCCAGTTCAGCTCGGCCAAGCGCAAGAAGGTGCGCCGTGAGCGACGCCAGGCGCGGGAGAGCGGCGTGACCCTCCGTCAGTGCTACGGTGAGCAGATGAGCGATGCCGAATGGCGCGCGGTGCATCGCCACTACGCCTCGACCTTCGAGCGCCTGGGCGGCCATGCCACCCTCAGCGAGGGCTTCTTTCGCGAGGTGAGCGAGCGCATGCCCGGCCAGCTGGTGGTGTTTCTCGCCGAACGCCAGGGACAGCCCGTGGCCAGCGCCATCTGCCTGCGCGACGCGGACACCCTGTACGGGCGCCACTGGGGCTGTGACGAGCGCTATGCCGGTCTGCACTTCGAGCTCTGCTACTACCAGGGCTTGGAATACTGCATCCAACACGGTCTGCGGCGTTTCGACCCGGGTGCCCAGGGTGAGCACAAGATCAGCCGCGGCTTTCTGCCCACCCCCACCTGGTCGGCCCACTGGATCGCCCACCCCGGCCTGCGCCAGGCCATCGCCGACTTCCTGCGCCACGAAACCGAGGCCATGGAGGATTACCGCGGTGAGCTTGGCGAACACTCCCCCTATCGGCGAAACTAAGCGGGCACTGTGCCGGTCTGAGTAGGGTGGATATGCCAGGGGGATGTGGGTGAAAACGGCAGGCTCACGGGCAGCGCCCCCTCGCGACGACCCGCCTCGGATCCTCCGCCACACGTCAACCATGGGCCGAGCCACATTGCAGTCCGCCCGCCACTGAGCACAGAGAAACGAAAGAAGACCAGCCCATGCGAGGCCTAGCCCCCTTCTGGATCGATCCGCGTCACCCCGATTGCCTGTTCCCCCCGGTGTCCCTGGCCCTGGACGAGCCCGACGGCCTGCTGGCCATCGGCGGTGACCTGAGCCCGCGCCGCCTGCTGTCGGCCTACCGTCACGGCATCTTCCCCTGGTACAACGAGAATCAACCCATCCTCTGGTGGTCGCCCAACCCGCGCACGGTGTTGTTCCCCGACCAGCTGCACGTCTCGCGCAGCCTGCGCAAGACCCTGCGCCGTGGGGCCTTCCGCGTCACCGCGGATCAGGCCTTCACGGCCGTGGTCGAGGCCTGCAGCGGCCCCCGCCGCGGCGAACAGGGCACCTGGATCACGCCGGAGATGAAACGGGCCTACGCGCGGATGTTCGAGCTCGGCCACGCCCATTCGGTGGAGTGCTGGGAGGGCGAGAGCCTAGTGGGCGGGCTCTACGGCATCGGCATCGGCGGGGTGTTCTTCGGCGAGTCCATGTTCAGCCGGCGCACGGATGCCTCCAAGGTGGCCTTCGTCCACCTGGTGCGCCAACTACAGGCCTGGGGCTATGGCCTCATCGACTGCCAGGTGTACTCCGCCCACCTCGCCTCGCTGGGTGCGACCACCCTTTCCCGCGAGGACTTCATCGCCCAGCTCGACCGGTGGTGCCCGACCCCCGGCCAGGCCGCGCCCTGGCGACTGGGCCTGCCCGCCGAGGCACGGCCCGCAGGCGACGACGAGGCCTGAGACATGACCGCCGACGCGCTGAACAAACAGCTCAAGGGCCTGGCCTTCTATGCCAGCCGGCCGACGCCCTGCAGCTACCTGCCGGGGCGGGAGACGGTCAACCTGTTCACCGACCCGGCGGCCCCCATGAACACCGCCATCTACAGCCGGCTGGCGGACTTCGGCTTTCGCCGCAGCGGGGCCCACGTCTACCGACCCCGCTGCCCCGCCTGCCAGGCCTGTGTCCCGGTGCGCGTGCCGGTGGCGACGTTCCACCCCAACCGCAGTCAGCGACGCTGCCAGCAGCGCAACGCCGATTTGAGCATCCATGCCCGCCCGGCGGGCTACGACGACGAGGCCTTCGCCCTCTATCGCCGCTATATCGCCAGCCGTCATGCCGGTGGAGGCATGGACGACCCGCAGGCGGAACAGTATCTCGCCTTCCTCACCAGCCCCTGGGCCGAGACCCTGTTCGTCGAATACCGCTGGCAGGACACGCTGCTCGCCGTCAGCGTCCTGGACGTGCTGCAACAGGGACTCTCTGCGGTCTATACCTTCTTCGACCCGGCACAGTCGGCTCGCAGTCTGGGGCGGCTGGCAGTGCTGTGGGCCATCGAGGAATGCCGCCGGCGCGGCCTCGGCTGGCTCTATCTGGGCTATTGGATCGCCGATTGCCGCAAGATGCAGTACAAGCAGGAATACCGCCCCCTGGAACTGCTGCGCGGTGGCCATTGGCAGGCCTTTGCCCGCGGCGCACTCCTGCCCGGTGAGGACACGAGTTCCGCCTAAGCGAAGCTCGCCACAGGGTCGGCCCGATGGTCTTTTCCTACGGTCTGCGCCCCAGCGGCCGATAGTCCTGGGTGACACCACTCACCCACCGGGGCAGCTGTAGGCCCCCTGCCACAGGGGCATCGCCATGCTGAGCTTCATCTATGACATCAGTCAGCGTTTTGAGCACGAATTCGGCTACAGTCCGAACACGCTACACATGAACTACGCGCACCTCGAGTGCCTCAAACAATCACTCGAGAATCCCAACGACTTCAATGCCGTCACCGACCTGCTGGGGATGGAACTGGTGATCTCACAAGACACCGTTCACCCCACCGTCGGCTGGCTGCAAGTACCCTGGCAACAGGCCATCTGCGCCTGACACCCCTTCCGCGCTCCTCCAGACTCCTAGGCCGGCGCGCCAAAAAAGGCGGCATGCGCACCGAATTGGTGCGATCGTGCCCCTTTTTCCACCGTGCCTCGCGCCCCTGCCGACCTCGCCGCACATTAGAGGTTCCTTATCTCCGCCATTTCAGGCATCATGCCGCCCTGGATTTTCTCTGCCGGTGCGTGATGCCGGCCTCTCGCCCCGAGATCTCACGAGAAACGACACCTAATTTTTCAAACGACGGCTGCAAGCAAAGTAATGGCGAAAGAAGAAAGCATCGAGATGGAAGGCACGGTCATCGAGACCCTGCCCAATACCATGTTCCGGGTAAAACTGGAAAACGGTCACGTGGTGACGGCGCACATCTCCGGTAAGATGCGCAAGCACTACATCCGCATCCTCACCGGCGACAAGGTCACCGTCCAGCTCACCCCCTACGACCTGTCCAAGGGACGAATCGTCTTCCGCGCCCGCTGAGGCGCCCTCCCCAGACAGCAAAACGCCCGGTCATGCCGGGCGTTTTGCGTTGCTTTGCCAGTAGTAGAGATAGGGCGGTGCCTACAACACCTCTTCCGCCACCACCTCGTCGCTGGAGACGATGTCGAACACCAGCTTGCCGTCGGCCTCGCTGATGTGCACCTCTCCGCCCTCGGCCAGGCGGCCGAACAGCAGTTCCTCGGCCAATGGCTTCTTGATCTGCTCCTGGATCACCCGGGCCATGGGGCGCGCGCCCATCTTGGCATCGTAGCCATGCTCGGCCAGCCAGGCCCTTGCCTTCTCGTCCACCTGAATGGACACCTTCTTCTCCTCCAGCTGGCTCTCCAACTCGTAGAGGAACTTGTCCACCACGTGGCCGATGGTATCGCCGGCGAGGGCCTCGAACTGGACGATGGCATCCAGCCGGTTACGGAACTCCGGCGTGAAGGCCCGTTTGATGGCCTCCATGCCGTCGGTGGTGTGGTCCTGGTGGGTGAAGCCGATGGAGCTGCGGCTCATGATCTCGGCACCGGCGTTGGTGGTCATCACCAGGATCACGTTGCGGAAGTCCGCCTTGCGCCCGTTGGTGTCGGTGAGGGTACCGTGATCCATCACCTGCAGTAGCAGGTTGAACACGTCGGGATGGGCCTTCTCGATCTCGTCCAGCAACAACACCGCATGCGGATGTTTGTTGATGGCCTCGGTGAGCAGACCGCCCTGATCGAAGCCGACATAGCCGGGCGGTGCACCGATCAGGCGCGACACGGTGTGCCGTTCCATGTATTCCGACATGTCGAAACGGATCAACTCGATGCCCATGATCTTGGCCAACTGACGCGTGACCTCGGTCTTGCCCACGCCGGTGGGGCCAGCGAAGAGGAACGAGCCCATTGGCTTGTCCTCGTGCCCCAGACCGGCACGCGCCATCTTGATGGCGGCGCCGAGGGTAGTGATGGCCTCGTCCTGGCCGTATACCACCAGCTTGAGGTTGCGTTCCAGGTGACGCAGGCCTTCCTTGTCGGAGGCGGTGACCTGTTTCGGCGGGATGCGCGCCATCTTCGCCACCACGTTCTCGATGTCCTTCACGCCGATGGTCTTCTTGCGCTTGGAAGGCGTGGCCAGGCGCTGCACCGCACCGGCCTCGTCGATGACGTCGATGGCCTTGTCCGGCAGGTGACGCTCGCCGATGTAGCGCTCGGCCAGTTCCGCGGCGGTACGCAGGGACTGCTTGGTGAAACGCACCTCGTGGTGGTCCTCGAAGCGGCTCTTCAGGCCGGTGAGGATCTGTATGGTCTCATCCAGCGTCGGCTCGGGCACGTCGATCTTCTGGAAGCG
>JANTGX010000093.1 GCA_024762755.1 Gammaproteobacteria bacterium | reverse complement strand
GGCCTGATCCTCGGCAGCCCGACACGCTTCGGCAACATGGCCGCGGCGATGAAATACTTCATCGACGGCAGCAGCGACGTATGGCTCTCCGGCGGCCTGGCCGGCAAGCCTGCTGCCGTCTTCACCTCCACCTCCAGCCTGCACGGCGGACAGGAGAGCACCTTGCTGAGCATGATGCTGCCCCTGCTACACCATGGCATGTTGCTCTGCGGCCTGCCCTATGCCGAGACCGACCTGATGCACACCCGCAGCGGCGGCACGCCCTACGGCGCCAGCCACCTGGCCGGGGTCGACAACCGCAATCCATTGAGCGATGAGGAAAAGCGACTCTGTCAGGCGCTCGGCCGGCGGGTCGCCGAGTTCGCCGTCCGTCTGCAGCAGGGGTGACGCCGGGCGGCGCCAAAGGCATTCAGCCGATGAGGCCGCGCACGAAGGGAATGGTCAAGCGCCGCTGCTCGGCCAGGGAGGCCTGGTCGAGGCGATCGAGCAGGGCATACAAAGAAGGCAGATCGCGCGCGCAGTGGCGCAGCAGATAGGCCGCCACCTCGTCCGGCAATTGCAGGCCACGGCCGGCGGCGCGCGCCTGCAAGGCCGCCGCACGATCCGCATCACCCAGGGGCTGCAGGCGGTAGACCGGCCCCCAGGCGAGACGGGAGGTCAGGTCCGGCAGGCGCAGCGGGAGGCCCGCGGGGCTGGCATCGGCGGCGGCGATCAGGCTGCCATCGGCCTCGCGCAGGCGGTTGTAGAGGTGAAACAGGGCCTCCTCCCACGCCGCCTCGCCGGCCACCGCCTGCAGATCGTCGACGCACACCAGATCCAGCCCCTCCAGGCCCTCCAACACCGCCGGCGAGAGCGCAGCGAGCTCGGCCAGCGGCAGATAGGCACCGCGCCGCCCCTGCCTCGCCGCCGCCTCGCAGGCGGCCTGCAACAAGTGGCTCTTGCCCAGCCCGGCGCCGCCCCACAGGGTCACGAAACGCTCCCCCGCCCCCTCCGCCGCCGCGCGCAGGGCGGCCACCGCCGGCCGGTTGTCGCCGGGGCAATAGTTGGCGAAGTGCAGCCCCTCGCGCCAGGCGAAATGCAGCGGCAGTTGTTGCGGCGTGGAGGGGTCGGCAGACATGGCTTCCAATTCGGACACGCCGTCAGGGGGCGGCGTACAGATCGCTTTCGGTATAACGCCGATGGACATAGCGCAGCAGCACCATCACCACGGCTGCCACCGGCAGGGCCAGCAGCACACCGATGAAACCGTACAACTGGCCACCGGCCATGACGGCGAAGATCACCGCCACCGGGTGCAGGCCGATCTTGTCACCGACGAACAAGGGCGTGAAGAATACACTCTCGAGGGTCTGCCCGACAGCGAACACCGCCAGCACATAGGCCAGGTGGATCAGGTCGTGAAACTGCATCACCGCGGCCGCCCCGGCGAGCACCACGCCGAGGATGAAACCCAGGTAGGGGACGAAACTCACCAGCCCGGCGAGGCTGCCGAGGAGCAGGGCGAGATCCAGCCCGACCAGCCACAGGCCCACCGAATAGACCGTGGCCAGGCCCAGCATCACCATCAACTGGCCACGCAGAAAGGCGCCCAGCACCTCGTCGGACTGGCGCGCCAGCATCACCACCGTCGGCTCCAGGCGACGCGGCAACAGGCCGCGGATATCGGCCATCAGCACATCCCAGTCGCGCAGCAGATAGAAGGTGACCACCGGGATCAACACCAGATTGGCCAACCAGCCCATCAGAGCCATGCCCGACTGGGAGACCGTCTGCACCACCACCGCCGCCACCCCGCCCACCTTGCGCCAGTGGGTCTGCAGGGCCTGTTCGAGGGTGGCCCAGTCCAGATTGGGCAGATCCAGGCCGAGGGAACTGCTGAGCCAGGGCAGCGCATGCTGCTGTACCCAGGCCAGGTAGCGCGGCAGGGCCTCGAGCAGACGTGTCACCTGTCCCTCCAGGGCCGGCAACAGGATCAGCGGCAGGATCAGCAGCAGGAGCAGGATCACCAGGAACACCACCACCACGGAAAGGCTGCGCGACAGGCCGGCGGCCTCCAGCCGATCAGCCAGTGGGTCGCCCAGGTAGGCCAGCAGGGCCCCGGTGACGAAGGGGGTGAGCACCGGCGCCAACAGGTGTACCAGGTATCCACCCGCGGCCAGCAGGACGAGAAAGAACCAACGGCGCGAATCACTCATGCCCCGTCTCCTGGCGCGACAGCTGCAGGGCGCGGCGGCCCCACACCCAGACATAGTGGCCGCCACTGACGAGGGTGGTCAGCCAGACGATATCGATGAGGGCGCCGATGAGGGTGTCCATGGCGGGAACGACCAGTAGGCCGCTGTGGGCAAACACCACCGTCAGCACCAGCAGGATCTGACACAGCGTATTGGCCTTGCTCAACCACGACGGCGACATCTCGTAGCGACCGAAACGCAGATGAAAGGCCAGCGCGCCGAGGACGATGACGAGATCGCGCAGCAACACCACCGCCACCAGTGGCGTCGGGATCAGCCCCTGCCAGCCAAGGGCAAGGAAGGCACAGACCAGCAGCAGCTTGTCGGCCAGCGGATCGAGAATGGAGCCGAGACGCGACTGCCAGTGGAAGAAGCGGGCGAGAAAACCGTCCAGGCCGTCGGAGACACCGGCCACGGCAAACAGGATCAGGGCCTCGGCATAGCGCGCATCGAGCAGCAGCATGACCACCGGCACCACCAGCAGGATGCGCAGCAGGGTAATGATGTTGGGCAGGTGGTGCACGTGTCAGTGCTGCAGACGGTAGACCCGCCGCGGCGTGAGTGCTGCGGTGGGGGAAGGCACGGCATTGGGCGGAGCCGCCGGCGAAGGTGAGGCGGAGCCCGGCGCCGTGGCCGTCTCCAGACCCTGCCCCGTCGGGGCCGACGACGGGATCAGCCGGCCGGCAGCGGACTGGGCCACCGCTGCCGGGGCCTCCGTCACCGGCACCAGCAGGCGGCCGAGGGCGATGGTCTGCACCAGGCCCTGCTCACTCCCCTGCAGGACCAGGGCGAAGTCCACGCGGTCGTCGGCGAAGGCCTGCGGGCGCACCACGGCCACCTGCTGCAGGGAGCGCAGATAGCGCTCGACGCGGGCAAAGTCCGTCAGGTCACGCACCCCCTGCACGGAGAAGATCAGGTGATGCCCCGCCGTTGTCTGCTCCTGCGGTGCATAGCGGGCTGACAGCCACGCCAACAGTCGCGACATCCCCGCGCTCACCGCCTCCTCGGCCAAGGCGCCGTCGCTGTGCCATTGCTCGCCGACGCCGTCCTGGTCCACCCGCCAATCGGCCTGCCAGTCGCCACCGGCGCCGCGATACAGGCGCAGCAACAACACCACCTCCGGGCGGTAGCGCTGCGAGGCCTGGCGCAGGGGCTCCATGAAGCGCCCCCAGACGTCCCCGAGGCTCACCCGGGTCGTGTCCTGCAGGTCCATGAGGGGCAGGATCAGCGGCAACCCCAGACGGCGCGCCTCGTCGATCAAGGCACGGCGCAGGGGATCCGGGGTGTCGGCGGCCAGCAGACGCCGCCCCTCCTCGTCCTCCACCGCCACCCAGGCCAACACCGTGGGCCGTGTCGCGCCCCACACCGGCAGGCCGTTGTCACGCAACAGGCGATCCACCGCCCGGCGGTCGAAGTGGAAGAGGATGCGCTGTGGATCGCTGCCCGGCAACGCCGCATCGCGCAGCGCCGGCGGCAGTGGACGGTAGCGATACTGCTGCAACAACCGCGCCGGTTGGCGGATGGCCGCCGCCACCGCCGGCTGGAGACGCGCATCCGGCCGCCCGCTGACCCGCGTCACCACCTCGGCGAGTGCCGCCGACATGGCCAGCCCGCGCTCGCTGCGGGACTGATCCGGCACCAGCATCTCGGCCTCATAGAGCCCCTTCACCTCGGCCGCGCGGAGTCCCACCGAGATCGGCAGGAGGACCAGAGACAGCAGCAAAACCACACCTTTCTTCATACTCTCCATCATCTCTTTGGCCACGACGCCGGCCCGGGCCCGATACACGAATGGCACGCTATGTGAGGGTCGTGTCCAAGTCAACCGCAAACCCCTTCGACCCCACCGGCCCCGCCGAGTGCCCGGCGCTGTGACAGCCGCGCGGCCTTGCGCTACCATTACGCCCCTTTTCCGCGCGCCTGTTGCCCTGCCCGGCGGCGCGCCCAGCCCCGCACAGGAAGCCCCGTGAGCCGCGACGACACCCCCCCCGCCAACTCCCTCAGCTACCGCGACGCCGGCGTCGACATCGACGCCGGCAACCGCCTGGTAGAGCGCATCAAACCCATCGCCCGCGCCACCCGTCGGCCCGGCGTGCTGGACAGCATCGGCGGCTTCGGCTCCCTGTTCCAACTGCCCACCGACCGCTACCAGGAGCCCGTGCTGGTGGCCGGCACCGACGGCGTCGGAACCAAGCTCAAGCTGGCGCTGGAGCTGGACAGACACGACACCATCGGCATCGACCTGGTCGCCATGTGCGTCAACGACCTCATCGTGCAGGGCGCCGAGCCGCTGTTCTTCCTCGACTACTACGCCACCGGCCAGCTGGCACTGGATACCGCCGAGGCGGTGATCCGCGGCATCGGCGAGGGCTGCCGCCAGGCCGGCTGCGCCCTGGTGGGCGGAGAGACCGCGGAGATGCCCGGCATGTATGCCGGCTCCGATTACGACCTGGCCGGCTTCTGTGTCGGCGTGGTGGAAAAGTCCCGCATCATAGACGGCCACAGGGTGGCCGCCGGTGACACCCTCATCGGCCTGGCCGCCAGCGGCCCGCACTCCAACGGCTACTCCCTGATCCGCAAGATCCTCGAGGTCAGCGGCGCAGACCTGGGCCAGCCCTTCGGCGACACCACCCTGGGCGAGGCCCTGCTCACCCCCACGCGCATCTACGTCAAGCCCCTGCTGACCCTGTTCGAGACGGTGGACGTGCACGCCCTGGCCCACATCACCGGCGGCGGTCTGCTGGAGAACCTGCCGCGGGTCATGCCCGAGGGCACCCGCGCCGTCATCGACGCCAAGGCCTGGACACGCCCGGCGATATTCGACTGGCTGCAACAGCAGGGCGGGGTCAGCGACGAAGAGATGTACCGCACCTTCAACTGCGGTGTGGGCATGGTGCTGTGCGTGGCCGAGGCCGACGTCGCGCAGACCCTCGCCGCACTGGCCGAACAGGGCGAGAGCGCCACGGTCATCGGCAAGATCGAAGCGGCGGCCGGTGAACGGGTAGTGATTCGCTGACGTCGCGCAGGGTCCGGCCGTCGCCATGAATTTGCCTTCCCTGTGCCCTCTGCGCCTCTGCGCCCTTTGCGTTGAACCTCCCAGACCGGAAACAGCCACCGCGTGATGTCGTCCAGCAGGCTCCCCATCGTCGTCCTCATCTCCGGCAGCGGCAGCAATCTGCAGGCCATCCTGGACGCCGCCGCGCGCGGCGAGCTGCCGGTGGAGGTCCGTGCCGTGATCAGCAACCGCCCCGACGCCAAGGGGCTGGCGCGGGCGCAGCAGGCCGGCATCCCCACCGTGGTGGTGGACCATACCGCCTTCGCCAGCCGCCAGGACTATGACCGCGCGCTGATGGCGCAGATCGACCGCTTCGCGCCCAAGCTCGTGGTGTTGGCCGGCTTCATGCGCCTGCTCACGGACGAATTCACCTCCCACTATGCCGGGCGCATGCTCAACATCCACCCTTCCCTGCTGCCCGCCTACAAGGGACTGCACACCCACCGCCGCGCGCTGGAGGACGGCGCCGGCGAGCACGGCGCCAGCGTGCACTTCGTCACCGCCGAGCTGGACGGCGGGCCGGTGATCGTCCAGGCCCGCGTCCCGGTGCACCCCGGTGACACCCCGGAACGACTGGCCGAGCGAGTGCTGGAGCAGGAGCACCGCATCTACCCCCAGGCCATCCGTTGGTTCGCCGAGGGCCGCCTGCGCCTGGGCGAGGACGGTCGCGCATGGCTCGACGGCCGCCCCCTGAACGCGCCGGTGCAGGTGGATGCCGACAGCCCCTCGGACGCGCCGCCGGGATGAAGCTCCTCGGCCTGGACCACCTGGTGCTCACGGTGCGCGACGTGGCGCGCAGCCGCGACTGGTATCGGCAGACCCTGGGCATGCGTCCGCAGACCTTCGGCGATGGCCGCCAGGCCCTGCTCTTCGGTCCACCCGGTGCAGAACAGAAGATCAACCTGCACCCGGCCGAGGCCCCCTTCAGCCCCCACGCCGCCCATCCCACGCCCGGCTCGGCCGACCTCTGCCTGCGTATCGCCGGCCCACTGGAGGCGGCCCTCGCCCATCTGGCGGCGTGCGGCGTGCCGCTGCTCGAGGGGCCGGTGACGCGCAGTGGTGCCCGCGGCCCCCTGCGTTCCCTCTATCTGCGCGATCCCGACGGCAACCTCATCGAGCTGGCCGTCGAGGCCGGCCGTGACGCCTGACGAGCTGCGCCACGCGCGCGTCTGGGCCGTGCCCCTGCTCTGCCTGCTGGGGCTGGCGGCCCTCTGGCCCGAGCACCGCGACACCTCCCTGTTCCTCGCCCTCAACAGGCTCGGCCCGCTCACCACGGATGCCCTTTGGGCCCACCTCACCCTGTTCGGCGATACCCTGGCGGCCATCGCCCTGGCCGGCCTGCTGGGCCGGCGGCACCCGGCATTGCTGTGGTCCCTGCTGCTGGCGGCACTGTTCACCACCCTCTGGGTGCATGGCCTCAAGGCCCTGGTGGGGGCCCCGCGCCCGCTGGCGGTGCTGGGGCCGGAGCAGGTGCACGTCATCGGCACCCACCTGCTGCGCGGCGCCTTTCCCTCCGGACACAGCGCCACGGCCTTCACCCTCGCCGGGGTATTCGCCCTCCGCGGCGGGTCACGCGGCCTGGCCGCGAGCCTGCTGCTGCTCGCCGTGCTGGTGGCCGTCTCTCGCGCCGCGGTCGGCGCCCACTGGCCCACGGACCTACTCGCCGGCGCCCTCGGCGGCTGGCTGGCGGCGGTGGCCGGCGTCTGGCTGGGGGAGCGCTGGGCCTGGGGCACACGCCCGACGCCGGCACGCGGCATCCGTACCCTCTATCTGCTCTGCGCCGTGGCCCTGCTGTTTCACGACACCGGCTACCCCCAGGCACGGGCCATGCAATGGCTGCTCGGCGCGGCGGCGATACTGGCCCTGGGGAAGGCGTTGTGGCGCGACGGGCGTCGCCCATAGGCCTTCGCGCCGACGCCCATCAAGGCGACCGGCCACGCACCGCAGGCGAGTGCTCACTCCGCCTTCACCACCCGCACCAGCGCCACACCACCATGACGATAGAGCACCTCGCCGACGCGCAGACCCGGCGGCAGTTGCTCGAGGTAGCGGGCCTTGGTGAGCACCACGTCGCCGGCGCGCGGCGTGCGGGTCTCCGTCACCCGCCGGGTATAGACGCTGAAGCTGGGCGTATTGAGGTGCCAGCGGATCACCCGCAGGTGGCGCTCGTTGGCGATCTGCGCCGCGGCCTTGATGGGTCCCTGCTGCATCCCCCCCACCGCGGGCAGGAGGAACAACGAGAGACCGAGCACGGAGACCAGACCGCAGGCCAACAGCTTGTCGCCAACGGTGAACCGCCGTTCACCCATGGCGAGAATGGTGAACATGATGGCGGCGCTGAAATACAACCGCCAGGCCAGCCCCATGTGCTCGGGATGGGTGGCCAGCATCTCCGCCAGATAGGGGTCCTCGACCGCCGGCAGGGCACCGTCGATGGCCTCTGGCAACAACAGCAGGAGGGTGAAGAAGGCCAGCGGGGGGAGAAAGTGCCAGGGCGAGCGCAGCTCGGCGAAGCGCACGGCCATGAAGACGAAGCTGCCGGTCAGGCCATACAGCACGTAGTGCGGCAGCTTGGTGCCGGAGAGGGAGAAGAAGCCGAGCACGAACAGGAACCAGAGCAGGGCGAAGCGG
>JANTGX010000092.1 GCA_024762755.1 Gammaproteobacteria bacterium | reverse complement strand
TCGGCGATGTCCAGCTTGGACATGACCTTGATGCGCGACACCAGCAGCGGCGCCAGCACGCGCCGCGGGGTGAGCACCTCGCGCAACACGCCGTCGACGCGGAAGCGCACCACCAGCTTGGTCTCGTAGGGCTCGATGTGGATGTCCGAGGCCTCTTCCTTGATCGCCTGGGTGAGCAGGGCGTTGATGAGGCGGATGATGGGCGCGTCGTCCTCGCTCTCCAACAGGTCCTCGGGTTCCGGCAGGTCCTGCGCCACTTGGTAGAGATCGGCCTCCTCGTCCAGGTCGCCCATCATCTGCATGGCCTGGTCCGACTGCTGTTCGTAAGCGTGCTGCAGGCGGGCGTCGAATTCGTCCACGTCGAGCAGTGTGATGCGGATGGGCCGGCCCAGGTGTCGGCGCACCTCGGCGAAGGTGGTGCTACGCACGCCGGGACGCGCCAGCACCTCCACCGCGTCCTCGCCGTGCTCGCCCAGCATCACGCCGTTGCGCTTGGCGAAGGCGAAGGGCAGGCCCTGGGAGGACGCCGCCGTGGCCGGCGCCTCGGGCAATCCGCTCTCTGCTTCGGCCAACGTCTGCAACTTGGCTTCCATGACTTATTTCGATTCCTCGTCGGCCGCGGGCGCCTTGCCGGCCGCCGGGGTCTCGTCGAAGGGCGGCGGCAGGCGCAGGTACTTCTCGTCGTGCGGCAGGATGGGGTGTTCGGCCCCGGAGAGCAGGCTGACGCCCTCCTCCACCAGCTCCTGCTCGCGGTCGCGGATGAAACTGTACTTGCCGCGGGTCAGGGCCAGGCTGTCCTCCTTGGTGCGCAGGATGGTGGGGCGCATGAAGACCATCAGGTTGGTCTTCACCTTCTTCACCGACTTGTAGCGGAACAGGGCACCCAGTAGGGGGATGTCACCCAGCAGCGGCACCTTCTGCTCGCTCTCCACCACCTTGTCCTCGATCAGACCACCCAGTACCAGGGCGGCGCCGTCGTCCACCAGCACGCTGGTGTTGACGGTGCGGGCGTTGGTCACCACGTCGCCTTGGCCGGCAGAGCCGGCGGCGACGCCATCCACCTGCTGATTGATGTCGAGGCGGATGGCGTCGCCCTCGTTGATCTGTGGCTTGACCTTGAGCCGGATACCCACCTGCTTGCGCTCGAAGGTGGTGAAGGGGGTCACCGTGCCGGAGGTGGAGCCCGTGTTGGTGAAGGAGCCGGTGGGGATGGACAGCTCCTGGCCGACGAAGATCTCCGCCTCCTCGTTGTCCATGGTCACCAGGTTGGGCGTGGAGAGGATGTTGGTGGAACCCGTCCCCTCCAGGGCGCGAATCAGGGCGGCGAAGTTGAAGGAGCTGCTGTTGAAGCGGCCGGCGCCGACATTGACGCCGGCACCCAGGGCACCGATGGCCGCCGCGGGGTTGCCGCCGGCACCCAGCACCGCTCCGGCCAGACTGGAGATGCTGGTGCCGCCACCGCCGAAGTTGATGGCACCCACCGGCATGTCACCCTGATGGCCGTCGAACAGCCACTGTACGCCCAGTTCCGCGGCGCGGTCGGAAGAGACCTCGGCGATCACCGCCTCCACCATCACCTGCGCGCGACGCACGTCGAGCTGTTTGATCACCGCCTGCAGGGAGCGAAATACCGCCGGCGCGGCGGTGATCACCAGGGCGTTGGTGCTCTCGTCGGCCTGGATGTCGAAGGGCTGATTGAGGGCCGCCGGTACCGCCTTGCCCCGCTTGCCGCCCTTTTTCTTCACGTCACCGACCCCAGTGAGCACCGGCACCAGATCCTTGGCCTTGGCGTAGCGCAGGTAGACCACGTGGGTATCGCCGGTGGTCTCGGTGGGGGTGTCGAGGTGGGAGATGATGGCGCGCAGTTGCAGACGGGCGCTGCGGCCGCCACCGATGAGGATACTGTTGGTGCGGTCATCGGCCACCAGGGTGGGCTGCTGCGCCTTGGGGGACTGCTTGCCACCCTTCTGCAGCAGGCTGGTGAGCACCCGCACCAGATCGCTGGCGGTGGCGTGTTGCAACTGGATGTATTCGATCTCGCCACTCGACGGCTGGTCGATACGCCGGATGATCTTCACCAGGCGATCTATGTTTGCGGCACGATCGGAGATGATCAGCACATTGCTCTGTGGGTAGGCCGCCAAGTGGCCCTGTGGCGGCACCAGCGGGCGCAGGATGGGCACCAATTGGGCGGCCGTGACGTGCTTGATCTGCAGCACCCGGGTCACCGCCTCGTCGCCCACGCCCGGGTGGCGCGCGTTGGCGGTGGGCATGCCGCTGTGCTTGGCGTCGGCGTCCGGCACGATCTTGATGGCCTTACCGCTGGGGATGGCGGAATAACCGTGCACCTCGAGAATGGAGAGGAACACCTGATAGATCTCGCCCACGCCCATGGGCCGGTTGGAGATGAGCGTGACCTTGCCCTTCACCCGGGGATCGATGATGAAGTTCTTGCCGGTGATCTGCGCCACCGTGCCGATCACCGCCTTGATGTCGGCATCCTTGAAATTGAGGATGCTCTGCTCCTCGGCGTGGAGCGCCGGTGCCAGCAGGGCCAGCCATAGGCTCAGCACCCAGATCGTCCAGGCCGTCGGCCGTCGAAATGCAGTCGAATTCATGTTGCCAGTCGTCCCTCGGCCGTCTGCGGCCCTTGTTGTCGGTTATTCGATCTGAAACGAGAAGCTCTGCGGCGAGCCATTGCGCTCTACCTCCAGTTGGATCTGCGAGATGTTGCCGATGTCGCGCATCAGCTCCAGGGCCTTGAGCGGGTTGTCCATGGGCATGCCATTGACCGCCGTCACCACATCGCCCGAGCGCAGCCCGAAGCGCCCCAGCAGGGCGCGATCCTTGCCGGGCCGCAGCCGATAGCCTCGCAGGCGGCCGGTGTTCTTGTCACGCACCGGCTCGGCGCGCACCAGGCTGAGCACACTCTGCGGGTCTTTGATCAAGGCCTCGCGGTACTGGTGCAGCAGGGCGCCGGTGTCGCCGGTGGCCATGGCCACGGGGGCACCACGGCCACGGCCCGAGGCACGCCTGTTCGACGCGGCACTGGCCGTCTCACTCTCTTGTGGCAACCGTAGGGTCTCCAACTGGCCGCGATACTCGAGAATGATGCGATCGGCGTAGATCTCCTTGAGCACCGCGTTGCCTGGCAGGGTAGCACCCACGGCGAAGGCGTCCTCCACGCCCTTGCCGTCGGCGACGATGGCGCGGGCGTAGGCGGGATCGTGCGAGGCCACCACGCCGCGTAGTTTGAGGTTCAGCCGTGTATCCGGGGCCTCGACCACCGCCTGCGTCTTCGGCGCGGCCTTGCGCGCCTCGCCGAAGAGATGCAGTTGCGCGATGGCACGCGCCGAGACCTGCGCCGGCCGTGCCGCCACGCCGCCTTCGCCGGGGCCGGCGAACAGGGCGAGGGCGGCGGGATCGGCAGGCGGCGGTGGCAACAGGGTCCAGGTGAGACGCGCCAGTGCCTGGGCCAGAAACAACACCAGTAACAGACTGATGGCCACGGCGGCGCGTCGATCGCGCAGTAGGGCATTCAGGCGTGGCAACCAGACGGCGGTCCAGTCAGCCAAGGTGGCGCATCCCGGAGAATCGGCTGCCACGCAGGTGGGAGAAAAGAGAAGCTATCATAGTGCGTTCAATCGAAAGGACGGGCTTTCGGCCCCGCCGTTGCCTGGGTGATCCATCGGATGCATGATGCAGGTTTCGAGCCAATACGCCATATCCTGTTAGACGCTAGCAGGATTGGCCCCAGATCGCCAGCCGATCGGAGACCCGCCCCCCAATGCGCGCAGTCTACACCCCTTTGAGCATCCACCGTATGACCGCAAAGTGCGTCGCTTTACTCCCCATCGCCCTGCTGATGGTGTCGGTTTTTCGTCCCCTGGCGGCACAGGCGTCGCCTTTTCAGCGTTTGGACTCGGCCGGGCGTCCTCAGTCCACGGCCGACCGACCCTGGGCCTGTGTGCAAGACCTGCGCACGGGCCTCGTCTGGGAGGTGAAGACCGACGACGGTGGTCCCCACGACGGCCGGCGGACCTTCACTTGGGCGCCGACCCCACCGCTCGGTGAGGCTTGCACCAAACCGCCCTGCGATGTCCAGGGCCTGCTGCGCCAGGTCAATCGTGAGGGTTGGTGCGGTCGCCATCACTGGCGGCTGCCGAGGCGGGAGGAACTGCGTACCCTGGTGGACTATGCGCGGCCGGCACCGGCCAACCTCATCGTCGACCCCGCCCTCTTCCCGCACAATCAACGCGGCTTCTACTGGGCCGCCGAGACCGCCGCCGACCCCGATGAGGCCTGGGGCATCGGCTTCACCTTTGGCTTCGACTACGCCTACTTCAAGACCGACCGTGTCTACCTGCGGCTGGTCCACGCGGCAGAGATGCCGTGAGACATCTGGTACTCATCGCCCTGCTCCTGCTCTCGGCCGGTGCCGGTGCCGGTGCCGGTGCGCAGACGTGTCGCGAGACGGCCGCAGCAGCCACCCGTTTCGTCGACAATGGCGACGGTACCCTGCTCGATCGCCGCAGTGGCCTGCAATGGCAACGCTGCAGTGCCGGCCAACGGTGGGTCGGTCAGGACTGCCGCGGCCGGCCGCAGGCCGTGAGCCTGCACGCGCTTCAGGCACCCAGCGGCTGGCGCCTGCCTAGCCTGCAGGAATTGACCGCCCTGGCCGAGCTAGCCTGTCATTCCCCGGCCATCGATCTGCGCTGGTTCCCGCACACGCCGGCCGGCGGCTATTGGACCCAGACGGCCTTCGCCAGTGAGCCGACGGGCGAACGGGTGTGGCAGGTGAATTTCATCTACGGCGAGGGCCAGCCGGTGCAGGCGTCGCTGTCAGGCCATGTGCGCTGGGTGCGGGAGGCGCTCAGTGCTCGCGGGTGGCGTGGAAGCGGATCTCCGGCCAGCGCTCCATCGTCAGATCGAGATTGATGCGCGTGGGCGCGATGTAGGTGAGGTTCTCGTCGCCGTCCAGGGCCAGGTTGTCATGGGCCTTCTTGCGAAACTCGGCCAGTCTCTTTTCGTCCTCGCACTCCACCCAGCGGGCCGTGGCCACGTTCACCGGCTCGAACTGACACTCCACCTTGTATTCGTGCAACAGACGATGGGCGACCACATCGAACTGCAGCACGCCGACGGCACCGACGATGAGGTCGTTGCTGTTGAACGGGCGAAACAACTGTGAGGCACCCTCTTCGCACAGCTCCAACAGGCCTTTCTGCAGGGCCTTCATGCGTAAGGGGTCTTTGAGCCGGGCGCGGCGAAAAAGCTCTGGGGCAAAATGGGGGATGCCGGTGAACTTGAGATCTTCTCCCTCGGTGAAGGTATCGCCGATCTGGATGGTGCCGTGATTGTGCAGGCCGATGATGTCACCAGACCAGGCGTCTTCGACGTTCTCACGGTCGGCCGCCAGGAAGGTGATGGCCTTGGGTATCTTCACGTCTCGCCCGATGCGCACATGGCGAACCTTCATGCCCTCGGTATATCTCCCCGAACAGATACGCAGGAAGGCGATGCGGTCGCGGTGTGCGGGGTCCATATTGGCCTGGATCTTGAAGACGAAACCGCTGAACTTCTCTTCATTGGCGACCACCTCACGGGTGAGCGTCTTGCGCGGCGGTGGCGGCGGTGCATAGTCCACGAGGGCGTCGAGCAACTCGCTGACGCCGAAGTTGTTGATGGCCGAGCCGAAATAGACCGGTGTCAACTCACCACGACGATAGGCCTCCAAATCGAAGGCATGACTGGCACCGAGGACCAGATCCACCTCTTCACGCAGTTCGTCGGCCAGGCTGCCGAACAGCTCATCGAGTCGCGGATTGTCCAGACCCTCGATCACCTCCCCTTCCTGAATCTTGCCGCCATGGCTGGGAGTAAACAGATGCACCTTGTCGGCATAGAGATCGAAGACACCTTTGAAGGCCTTGCCCATGCCGATGGGCCAGGTCATCGGGGCACAACGAATCTTGAGGATGTCTTCCACCTCGTCGAGCAGTTCCAGGGGATCCCGTCCCTCGCGGTCGAGTTTGTTGATGAAGGTGAGGATGGGCGTATCGCGCAGTCGGCAGACTTCCATCAACTTGATGGTGCGCTGCTCCACGCCCTTGGCGCAGTCGATCACCATCAAGGCCGAATCCGCGGCGGTCAGGGTGCGATAGGTGTCTTCGGAGAAGTCTTCGTGGCCCGGCGTATCGAGCAGGTTGATGATGCACTCTCGGTAGGGGAACTGCATCACCGATGAAGTGACAGAGATACCGCGCTGCTGTTCCAGAGCCATCCAGTCAGAGGTGGCGTGGCGAGCGGCCTTTCTGCCCTTCACGGTACCCGC
Source organism: Gammaproteobacteria bacterium (assembly GCA_024762755.1). GTDB lineage: Bacteria > Pseudomonadota > Gammaproteobacteria > SZUA-152 > SZUA-152 > JANTGX01. Next base: position 1,617 of record JANTGX010000092.1, on the reverse strand, counting down.
CATCTGAATGGCACGACCGAACAGAAGGAGTTTTTCGGTCAGCGTGGTCTTGCCCGCATCCGGATGGGAAATGATAGCGAAGGCACGTCGGCGAGCGACTTCCTGCTGGATGTCTGACATGGATGCGTGATTCGAACGAGGAAAATGGTGGGCCGTCCGCGACTCGAACGCGGGACCATCGGATTAAAAGTCCGGTGCTCTACCAACTGAGCTAACGGCCCAAAAAGGGAGGGCAATCATACCGGATCTGGATGAAATGACAAGATGCAGCCGCGGCCCAGGACAGGGCCGCGGCGCAGTGTTTCAGACAGCGTCCAACTTCCGCAGGGCAGCAGGTAAAAGCTTCATATCCACCAGCGAAGTGATCAATGCCTTGAGGAAACTGGCCTCGTCTTCATAGACCAATTTGTAATACTGGATCTTCATGGTCAGCGCACTGCCGAAAATGATCGACACCAAGGCGATGAAAGAGCCCAGTGCAAGGGCAGAGACTCCAGTGACGCCTTGCCCAATCGTGCAGCCCATGGCCAAGACACCGCCAAATCCCATGAGGACGGCGCCTACCGCGTGGTTGACAAAGTCGCGCAGGGAAACGAACCACTCAATGCGGAAATTCCTCGACAATAAGGCCCAGAGAAAGGATCCAACAATGACGCCGAACAGGGCCGTGACACCAAAGGTGAGATAGGCGCTGTCGAATTTTGCGGTGACATAACCCAGGGTCTGCCCCATGGGATTGATGAAGGTGAATGACTGGGGGCTGAGAGGCCGCGTATCCGCCGGCTTACCCTCATCAGATTCGGCCAGAAAATCCCACTGTTGGGCGAATTCGCGCAGCGAGTACACTTCTCCATCCACATCGATCATGAGATTGCTGCTGACATACCATGCGCCGAGCACGGTCAGACCGACGATCAATCCACCGAGGACGTTATCGAAGCTTTTACGGAAATCCGCCGAGCGAAAGACATAGACCAGCAGTGCCGCGCCGATGAGCAGGCCAAAGATCAAGCGCATCATCAAAGGATTGTCGGGGTTGGCCAGTGTGCCCAGATCCTGGGCACGGCCTAGGTCGATGGAGAGCGGGCGAATCCAGTCGTAGAACAAGACCGACATCAGGGTTTGATCGGAATCAGGAAAGGGATTGACCATAAAATAGGCGATGACAGAGATGATTGCCATGACCATGATCGACTTGAGATTACCGCCTCCGATACGGATCAAGGTCTTGTTTCCACATCCACTGGCCAGAGTCATACCAATGCCGAACATGATGCCACCGAGCAGATTTTCGGCCCAAATAAGATTGGATGCGCGATACGGTGGAAAGGCCTCATCGGGACGGGCCAGCCCCATGTTCTCCAAAACAACGAGACCCACGATTGCAATGGCCATGGCCAGAAGCCAAGCCCGGAATCGACCCTGGTCGCCCATATTCACCCAGTCAGACACGGCGCCCATGGTACAAAAATTAGTCTTGTTGGCGAGTGCACCCAAGACAAGCGCGATGAAAAAGGTCGACCAAAGCAGGACCGATTGGGCCTCAACAAAACTCTCGAACGTCATACCACCCCCTCCTGTGTCACCGGCGACTAGTCAGCCGCAGTGCATATCGTA
>JANTGX010000091.1 GCA_024762755.1 Gammaproteobacteria bacterium | reverse complement strand
GCGGTCTCAGCCAGGGCGGCCGATGGCGCGAATTCGGGCGTCAGGCTCTCCGACTCGTCCATGGCGAACTGGGCATCGAAATCGGACAGGCGACCGCCCGCCGCGGCCTCGGCCTCTGCCGCCGTGGGCGCCAGCGGGTAGCCTAGCTCCTCGATGCTGAGTTCGGCGACGGTGAGGATGGTGTCCGGCTGGGCGCGCCCTTCTTCCACCGCCTCGAGGAAGTACTCGATGCTGGTGATGACGTCGGCGAGGGCGTCCAGGGCGCTGGCCGGAGGCACCTGTCGGGTGGCCAGTACCTCGTCCTTCACATAGTGGATGGCGGCCTGCATGAGGGCGCTGGCGCGCTCCATGCCCAGCACGGCGAGGGCGCCGCGGATCTGCGACAGCTTGGCCGGTACCTCCTCGATGGTCTCGAAGGCGCTGGATTCGGCGAAGGTGTTGAAGCCCTCTTTGATGTCGCTGAGCAGTTGACGCGATTCGTCGATCACCAGGTTGACGATCTGGGCCTGCTCACCGGCCGGCATGAGCACGGGCGAGGCGGCCTCGCCCGCGCCCAGATCGGCGGTCTCCGCCTCGTCGTGCCTGGCGGGGGCGGCCGCCAGGTTCTGCAGCGAGCTCTCCACATACAGCAGGGCGCTGGCCATCTCCATCAGGCGGTCGTCGTCGGCGGTCTCGGCCCCCGTGACGAAGGCCTCCATCTGCCCGCTCTGGGTCTGGATCACGCGCCGCAGGTCGCCCAGGCCGAGCATGGCCAGGGTATCGGCGATGCGCTGCAGGCTCTCCCCCAAGGGGGCCAGCTCGGCCACCTCGCGTTGGCTGTCGCGGACGAACAGGTCGAGGCGGTCCTTGACCGAGAGGAGGTCCTCCTTGAGCACCTCGGAGACGCTCTGCAGCAGGTCGTTGGAGGAGCCCTTGAGGTTGTCCATGGCCTCTTCGAGGTCGCCGCCGTAGGGCATCAGGCGATCCAGATCGAAGGCCTGCTTGAGGTGACTGACACGCGGCCCCGTTGAGCGGGCGCTGCCCACGTAATAGAGGCAGTTCTTCAGCAATTCCTGCGCCGGCGCCTCGCTCAGGGCCGTCTCGCCTTCGTCGATGAGCCGCTTGATCTCGCGGTCGATGTGGCCGAGCAGCAGCTTCAGCGAGGTGCCGCTCTGCAGGCCGCCGTCGATCAGCGCCTCGATCACACCCCCGGCGACCCACCACAGGCGACGCGCCGCTTCACTCTGCGAAGCGTTCTGCAGTTCACGCAGTACCGCCGCCAGTTTCTTCAGGCTGCCAGCGGTGTCCTTGTCGCGATACCAGCCCAGCATGGCCATCTGGAAGATGGGACGCAGCTTGCGCGCATAGGCCTGGATCGCCGGGTATTCCTTGTCGCTGGGGGGAGCCGGTGGGGTGACGCTGAGGTCGGGGGCGAAGAAGGCGTTCTCCGACAGCAGGTTCTCGCCGCGGGCGGCGCGCAGGTCGTTGAGCAGGGGCAGCAGGGCCATGGGCATGTCGCGCTGACCGTGCTCCAGGCCCTCGAGATAGGCCGGCAACTGCAGGATGGCGCGCATGAGTACCTCGAAGGCGTCTTCCTGACGCCCGACCTGTCCGTTGAGCAGGGCGTTGGCGACCTTCTCCATCTCTTCGGCGAGCAGAGCGCCACCGTAGATCTCCACCATCTGCAGGGTGCCGTAGACCTGGTGCAGATAGGTGGCGCAGAAGCGCAGCTGCGTTGCGTCCCCGGGGTTTTCGACGTAGGTCTCCAGGGCCTGACTGGTCTGGTTCAGGCTCTCCTGGATTTCGTCTTTGACCCACTTCAGGGTGGTGTAATCGAGTTCCTCGCCCATATCTCTCAGCGCACCTTGTCCAATTGGCTATTGGTGTTGGAATGCCAGGGTATTGGCATAGGGAAAACGTTTCATGCGTGGGTGCTCCCAGTTGAGGAGCTCCCCCACACCCAGTATCAACATGCCGCCCGGACGCAGGTGATCGGCCAGGGTGTCGGCAATCTGCAGGCGCTGTTCGCGGTCGAAATAAATCAGCAGATTCATGCACAGGATGATGTCCATCTGCCCGATGGGCGCCTCGCCCACCTGGAGGATGTTGAGCTGCTGAAAACAGACCCGTTGGCGCAGGGCCTCGCTGACCTGATAGCGGCCGTCGTCCAGTTCGACGAAGTAGTTGTGCATCCAGCGGGGGCCGATACCCTGCACCTGCTGATAGCTGTAGATGCCCTTGCGTCCAGTGGCCAGGGCCTCGCGACTGATGTCGCTGGCCAGCATCCCCAGGTAGTAGGGGGCGCCCAGGACCCGCATGCGGTCGTCGATGGCCATGGCGGTGCCGTAGGGTTCCTGGCCGGTGGAGCAGCCGACGCTCCAGGCGTCGATCCTCAGTGGCTCGGCCGGGCACGCAGACGGACTGGCCGGCAGGCAATGCTGGGTGATCAGGGCGAGCACACTCTCGTGGCGCAGGAAGCGGGTCTCGTGCACCGTCAGGTGATGCAGCAGGCGGTCCCACTCCACCAATCCCTGCCGGCCCTGGCTGACCAAGGCGTAGTACTCGCCGTAGTCGTCGATGCCCAAGGCCCGCATGCGCATGCCGAGGTTGGTGCTGAGGAAGGAACGGCGGTTATCGGGCAGACGCATGCCGGTACGCTCACGCAGCAGCGCCGACCATTGCGCGAACTGCGCGCCGTCCATGGGCGGCAGCGGCTTGACGAGCATCTCATCGAGGCTGGGGATCTGTTCCATCGTCGCTCTCATCGCTGACTGCACCGGCGGTCACCCTGCCCCATCCGGGTGCAGGGTTTCCGACTCATTCCGGCAGCTTGAAGCCCGATACGGACTTACGCAGCTCATTGGCCAGTTCCGCCAGGTTGCCGATGGAGGCCGAGGTCTCGTTGGTACCGGCGGAGGTCTGCGTGGTGACCTCCTGGATCACGTTCATGCTCTCGGAGATACTGGAGGCGGCCACCGCCTGTTGCTGTGCCGACTCGGAGATGGAGCGGGTCAACTCGGCCAGCTCCAGGGAGACGTTCTCGATCTCCCCCAGGGCGTCGCCGGCGTTGACCGCCAGCTTGGCCCCGCCCACCACCTGGGTGGTGGACTGCTCCATGGAGGAGACCGCCTCGTTGGTATCGGACTGGATGGTCTTCACCAGGGCCTCGATCTGCTTGGTGGCGTCGGTGGACTTCTCGGCCAGTCGCTGCACCTCGTCGGCCACCACCGCGAAACCGCGGCCGGATTCGCCGGCCATGGCGGCCTGGATGGCGGCGTTCAGGGCCAGGATGTTGGTCTGGTCGGCGATGTCGTTGATCAGCTCCACCATGTCGCCGATCTCCTGTGAGCTCTCACCCAGGCGCTTGATGCGCTTGGAGGTCTCCTGGATCTGTTCGCGAATGGTGTCCATACCGCTGATGGTGTCCTGCACCGCGCCGGCGCCCTTCTTGGCAATATCCAGCGACTTGTTGGCCACGTCGGAGGAGGCGTTGGCGTTGTGCGAGACGGTGTCGATGGAGACCGCCATCTGGTTGATGGCCGCCGAGGCCGCGGTGATCTGCTCGGCCTGATGGTCGGAGGCCTCGGCCAGGTGCATGGCGGTGGCCTGCGTCTCCTGCGCCGCCGAGGACACCTGCACGGTGGTCTCATTGATGGTGGAGACCAGTCGACGCAGCTGGTCGATGGTGTAGTTGATGGCATCGGCGATGGCGCCGGTGATGTCCTCGGTCACCGTGGCGTGGGCGGTCAGGTCGCCGTTGGCGAGATCGCCGATCTCGTCCAGCAGACGCATGATGGCGTCCTGGTTGCGTCGGTTCTGCGCCGCGGTCTCTTCCAAGCGAGTGCGCGTATCGTTGACCACCTTGAAGCCGAGCACGATCAGCAACAACAGGGCCACGGCACCCAGCAGGGTGGCGCTGGTGGCGGTGATCATGCGGCTGTCACCCAGGCTGGCGTAGGCCTGCATCAACTCGGTGGTGCGGTTCAGCAGCAGGCCGCTCTGTTGCACCATGGCGTGTGCCGCCTTCTGCGCGCTGAACAGGTTCGGCGTCTGCTCGAGCACACGGCCGACCAGTTCCTGCACGGTCTGGAAGGCGTCCGCCACCTCGGCCAGTTTCTCCCGTGCATCGGGGTCGTTGACGCGGGCGATGTTCATCTTGCGGTTGCCCTTGAGCATGGCGTCCAGCACGCGGCCGAACAGCGCCGCATCCCGGCCGAAGCGCTCGGCCGCCGCGGCGGCGCCCTTGCCGCCGGAGAGGATCTTGTTGGCGTTGACGGCGATGCGCGGCACCAGCATGAGCTGGCGGCTGGCCACATAGACCTGGTTGGCGCTGGCGCCGGACTCGATCATAGTGCTGACCACCTCGTCGGAGAGGGCCAGCAGGGTGGGCATGGTGTCGTTGATGGCACCGACGAACTCGCTGACCATGCGGATGGTGCCTTCCGCCTCGAGCACGGCATCGGCGTTGCTGGCCATCTCCATCCACAGCGATTCGACCCCGCTGAGATACTCTTCCACCTCCGGCGGACTCGGCGGCAGGCCGGTCTCCGGGTTGCCGTTGCGCAGAGTGTCCAGGTTGCGCGCGAAGTCTTCGCGGTTCTGCCGCAGCAGGGTAAAGGCCGCGACGTTACTGGCGCTCGCCGCCTCCACCGCATTCTTCGCCAGACTCTGGGAGAGTACGCGTTCCTCGCCCGCGATACTGATGTACTCCTTGTCGTAGCCGGCCTGTTTCTCGACATAGATGAAGGAGGCCACCGCCGCGAGGAAGAACACCAGTAGCAAGGTACCGAGGATGACCAGTCCCTTGTCAAAGGCGAATTTCGAGTTTGCTGCTTGTCTCATGGGTTTCGGCTCCTAGCCCTGATGATTTTGTTGTTCATGTGGTGACCGCGGCCAGCCGGGTCGGCATTCTCGGCGCCCGCTGGCGCGTCTGTCTCGGGTTACACGGCGACCTGCAGGAAGTGCGGATCGCCGGCCAGGGCGGTCATGTCGAAGACATACCAGACCTGGTCGGATTGCTTGAAGGCACCCTGGATATAGGGTCGCAAGGTGGACTCGATGCGCGGCACCCGGGTCGCCACCTCTTCCGCCTCGAAGTGTTTCAGGCCCATCACCTCGTCCACCAACAGACCGGCGGTGACATCGCCCTCCCGAATCACCATGATGCGGGAACGGCTGCCGAAACTGCCGCTGGGCTGTTCGAGGTAGGCGCGCAGATCCATTACCGGCAACAGGGTGCCACGGATGTTGGCCAGACCCTTGACCCAGGCGAGGGTGCCGGGGACGGTGGTCAGGCGGGGGTAATGGAGGATCTCGTTGACCTGTGTGAGCGGCGCCACCAAGCGGGCATCGCCGATGCGAAAGCCGATGCCGTGCCACAGCTCATGGGTCTCTTCGCGCTGCGGCAGACCGCGCGCGTTGACCAGGCTGCGCCGTTCGATCTCGCGCAGCAGGCTCAGGGGATGCTTGCCTTCCATCACCGTCGTTCCACCCTCAGCCGGCCAACAAGGTGCCGATGGTGGCCATCAGCTCCTTCTCTTTCACCGGCTTGGTGAGGTAGTCCTTGGCACCCTGGCGCAGGCCCCACATCTTGTCGGTCTCCTGATCCTTGGTGCTGACGATGACGATGGGAATATGGCTGGTCTCGGGGTCGTTGGCGATCTGCCGCGAGGCCTGAAAACCGTTCAACCCGGGCATCACCACGTCCATCAGGATCAGATCCGGTTTCTCGGCCTTGGCCCGGGCCACACCCTCCTCGCCATCCGCCGCAGAGATGACCGAATGGCCATTCTTCTCCAGCATGCCGCTGAGCACATGCAGTTCGGTGGGTGAGTCGTCGACGATCAAAATATTGGCCATGCCAGTTCTCTCCTGTTAATACGATACGGTTGCGGGCGCCGTGCCTAGGACGTCTCTGCCAAGTGCTCGCGAATGGCACCGAGCAGCTCGTCTTTGGTGAAGGGCTTGGTCAGATAGCGGTCCGAGCCGACGATGCGGCCGCGGGCGCGGTCGAACAGGCCGTCCTTGCTGGTGAGCAGGATGACCGGCGTGTCCCGGTAATTGGGGTTCTTCTTGATCAGCGCACAGGTCTGATAGCCATCGAGGCGCGGCATCATGATGTCGACGAAGATGAGTTCGGGGTTCTGGTCGGTGATCTTGGCCAGGGCCTCGAAGCCGTCGGTGGCGGTCACCACCTCGCAGCCGGCCTTTTTCAGCAGGGTCTCTGCGGTCCGTCGAATGGTCTTGCTGTCGTCGATGACCATGACCTTGATGCCTTCAAGGCTGGGTTCGGGAGTATCACTTGCCACCGTCACACCTCTTTATCCAGTTCCGTTGCAATCGATTCAAATCCGGTGAAAACCGCAGGGGCCGAGGGCGCCGAGTCCACCGACAGTGGGGGGATCGCCGCCACTGAGCCGGGCCGCGTCCCTCGCTGTTTCATACGCCTGTCAAGGGCACCGCTGCAGGGGCTGGCGGCGGGGGGAATAACGACAAACTGACGCACTTGCGCGGCAGCATGGCCCTGTGTATTTATCACATTATTCCAGTACAATCTATAAGTGCCTGCCGTTCAAGGAGTTAAGTCTTTGCAGACGGTCCGAACCCACTATCGGCTGCGGAGCGCGAAGACTTAAGGGCGAAACGGGTATTTTCCCCGACACCCCCTGAAACTCGTACGACCGGAGCGCGAATCATACGCAGGCCGCCACATTATCGCCAAATCCAGTTACCCCGCAGGCCCCGCCATGAGCAGACTCGGCATCGTGATGGACCCCATCGCGACCATCAAGCCACACAAGGACAGCAGCCTCGCCATGCTTCTCGCGGCCCAGGCGCGCGGCTGGTCGCTCCACTATATGGAGCCCGCCGACCTGTGGCTGCGCGATGGTTGCACCTTTGGCCGCTGGCGATCCCTGACGGTGCGCGACGATCCTCGCGACTGGTTCACCCTCGGCGCGGCCGAAGAGACCCCGCTGGCCGAATTGGACGTGGTGCTGATGCGCCAGGACCCGCCCTTCGACACCGAATACCTCTACAACACCCACCTGCTGAGCCTGGCGGAAGAGGCGGGCTGCCTGGTGGTCAACCGCCCCCAGGCCCTGCGCGAGGCCAACGAGAAACTGGCCACCGCCTGGTTCCCGCAGTGCTGCGCGCCGAGTCTGGTGAGCCGCGATGGCGACCGCCTGCGCGACTTCCTCGCCGAACAGGGCGACATCATCCTCAAGCCGCTGGACGCCATGGGCGGCGCCTCCATCTTTCGCGTGCAGGCCGGTGACCCCAACACCAATGTGATCCTCGAGACCCTCACCGAACACGGCCGCCGCCTGGCCATGGCGCAGCGCTTCATCCCCGAGATCCGCGACGGCGACAAGCGCATCCTGCTGATCGACGGCGAGCCCGTGCCCTACGCCCTGGCGCGGGTCCCCGCCGAGGGCGAGAATCGCGGCAATCTGGCGGTGGGCGGGCGCGGCGTGGGCGTCGCACTGAGCGAGCGCGACCGCTGGATCTGCGCCCAGGTGGCACCGCGCCTGCGCGCCATGGGCCTGCTGTTCGTCGGCCTCGACGTCATCGGCGACTACCTCACCGAGGTGAACGTCACCAGCCCCACCTGCATCCGTGAGCTGGACGCCCTCTACGGCCTGGACATCGCCGGCGACCTGATGAGCGTCATCGCCGCCCGCCTGGATCAGGCCAGACCGGCATGATGCGCGCCCTGCCCCTGCTCCTGTTCGTCTTCCTGCTCAGCGCCTGCAGCCGGCCTGCGGTCTACCACGAACAACTGCTCACCTTCGGCACCCTGGTCGACGTCACCCTGTGGGGGGTGGACGAGGAGCGCGGGCGCCAGGCCGTGGCCGAGCTGGCGCGCGACTTCGACTACATGCACAACGCCTGGCACGCCTGGCACCCCGGCCCCCTGGGGCGGGTCAACCAGCTCCTGCCCACGGGCGAATTCTTCAGCTGCCCCCCTTCCCTGGTGCCGCTGATCCGCCGCGCCAGCGAGCTCTCCGCCGCCAGCGGGGAGCT
>JANTGX010000090.1 GCA_024762755.1 Gammaproteobacteria bacterium | reverse complement strand
CGGCATACACGATATAGCCCGCCGGTTCCGTTTCCAGAATGAACATGCTCTGACCCGGCAGGATCATCGAACCGCGCCGGTCCTGCCGGTTGATCAGTACGGTATGGTCCGGCGTCATGCCACGGATGATCTCCTGCCAGGCGATACGACAGGGCTCCCGCTGCGCCTGAGTCGCCCCCATGCGGGCGAGTACGATGCGCCCGGCCTCCACCACGTCGCTCTGGTCTCGCTGGTGGATGACCATGGAACCATAGGCACGCTCCACCACCTGCTGCGCGAGGTGTACGCGGGTTGCCTTGAGGGCGATGTCGGTCAGCCGGTGCACCGCCATGCCGGGCGAAACCTCCACCCACAGGCAGGCATCGCCGGGTACCGGCAGAAAACCCTGTGACACGGTTGCCATGTACTCGGCCAATTGGGGCTGCAGCGAGTCGATATACACATAGGTGCGCAGAGCGATGTTTACATTGTTGTCCTGCATGTCACTCATCCCGCGCATCGCACTACGCCCTGCCCCGCCCAATCACCGCTCAGTGCCGATCGACGGGCTCGTGCACCATGAAAGAGAATCGGCTGTGGACCCGATAGTCCTCGATATCCAGACGGATGAAATGGTCCACATGGCACTGGCGGCATTGATCCAGCTCGCCATACACCTGCTCCGGATCGCCCCTGTAATAATCGGTTGACCCCCATGGCTCCCAATGGGTGAAGTGCGGCTTCAGCTGCGCTGCGTGCCAGATGCAGATGACACAGCCCTGGTGCAGACAGTGGCCTATCTGCAACAGTATCCGGTCGCGGTTTTCTGTCTGCGTGACGGGGGCGGAATCGCCGGTTTTCTCCATTGCGCTGTCTCCTGCTGATCAAACGATTGTGGCTGTCGCCAGGAACCGGCAGGAACCGGCCTGCCGTAATCAGCAGCCTAGACAGATCGGTGCAGCAGGAATAATCGATAACGGCATCTGGCACAGGCACCTCCTGTCTATACTCGATGGATAACGGCGGACCCATTGATGTGTACGGCCCGATCATACTGCCGCACCGGCATTCTGGGGGGTGATCACGGCGTCTCCGCTGTTGTTGCCCAGCAGTGCGTTGGCCTTCTCCAGGGCCTCCTGACGGGTGGCCACAATATGATCGGCAGGCACTCGCTGCAGCAAGCCGAGGCGCGACAGCCGTGCCCTGACCTCGTCGCTCAGCCCCACGAGGAAGACAGGACGACCCGCTTCCAGATCCTCCAGAATCATCTTTTCCAGTGCCAGTGATGACGACACACCTATCGTCGGCACCTCCGAGAAATCGACGATCAGCACTTGATGCTGGTTAAGCACCGCATATTGGCGCGAGATCGCCTTGGCCACACCGAACATCAGTGGCCCGCCAAGGGCGAAGATGAGGATATCGCCCTTGTTGCGTTGCAACAGCAGTTGCTCGTCCTGGGTGAGTTCACCACTATGGGAGTCACCTATCGTCTTGATCGCCTCGCTCTGCAGCTTCGACATGCGCTCGATGGTCAGCAGATTGGCGATGAATACACCGATGACCACCGCGGTGATCAGATCGACGAACACGGTCAGCGCGATCACCCCGTACATGATGCCGGCGGCCTTGAGGGAGACCCGGTGGGCGCGCTTGAGAAAGGACCAGTCGATGATATCCATGCCGACCTTCATCGCGATGCCCGCCAGCACTGCCAGGGGGATATGCGCGGTCAGATCCGCCGCCCACAACACCACCGCCATCAGCAGCCCGGCACGGGTGAGGCCGGACAGGGCCGTGCGCCCACCGGCCTGGATGTTGACCACGGTACCCATGGTGGCGCCGGCGCCGGGAATACCGCCGAAGGCGCCCGCCATCAGATTGCCCACGCCCTGACCGACCAGATCCTTGTTCGAGTCGCTCTGCTTGCGGGTCATGTTCTCCGCGATCACCGAGGTCAGCAGGGCATCGATGCTGCCGAGTACCGCCAACACCACCGCGTCGACCAGCATGATGGTCCATTGGTCGGCGCTGAATACCGGCATCTGCAGCTGTGGCAGGCCAGTGGGTATCTCGCCGATACGACGCAGATCCAGGTCGCCGAGCAACCAAACGGAGACCAGTGAGCCAGCCACCAGGGCAATCAGTTGCGGCGGCAGCAGGCGGGCGATGCGTTTGGGAAAGAAGACCAGCAGCAGGAAGGTCCCGATGGCCAATATCGTTTCGCCGGGATACACATCGGCCAGCAACTGCGGCAGTGACTGCAGGGTGCCGAGCACACCACCGGGCGGCGGCACATGTCCGAGGAAGGGCCCGATCTGCAGGATGATCAAGATAATGCCTATTCCGGTCATGAAGCCGGAGATGACCGTGTAAGGCATCATGGTGACGTAGTGGCCGAGGCGCAGGACGCCGAACAGGATCTGAAACAGGCCAGCGAGCATCACCACGGTGAAGGCCATCGCCATGCCTTGTTCCGGGTTGGTCGCGATCAGATTCGCGATGACCGCCGTCATCACCACCGTCATCGGCCCGGTGGGCTCGGAAATCAAGGTCGGGGTACTGCCGAACAGGGCGGCGAACAGGCCCACCAGCACCGCACCATACAAGCCGGCTTCAGGGCCTGCCCCCGAGGCAACGCCGAAGGCCAGTGCCATCGGCAACGCAATGATTGCGGCGGTCATGCCGCCGAACAGATCACCACGCAGATTATTGAATCCAATTTCGTTGAACACGCGCATGGGTTCTACCCGCTATGAACTAGCCGGTAGTTATACGGTGGTCTGTCTTCGGGTAAAAAGAGATTGTTTCGATACGACCCATCGAAGATAGTCGATCAATGGCCCAGCCCGCCCGTCATGCGGCCCTCAGCGCTGTCCCCACCCCGCGGCTGTTTCATTTCATCGACCACGCCGCGTGCATCCAGGACCTGCATTTCATGCTGCAGAAAGAGGTGGAGTCGCGCGGAACCAAGCGCATTTCCTTCAGATTGGCCTTCCCGAGATCCGGTCCCTACGCCTCTGTTGCCTACACGAAAGAAGACGCCGGCGGCAGAGAACCGTGACCGTCCCCCCCTCGATCGTCAGGAGGCCTGCGCACGTTGGCCACGCCAGCGCCACCATTTATAGAACTCGGTGACGACGAACACGGGCAGCGCCACGGCGAAGATGATCCCCCAGTCGCCCCAGCCCAGAGGCACCGTGTGCAGGGCGTCCTGCAGGAAGGGCACGTACACCGCACACACCTGCAGGCCGATGGTCACGGACCAGGCCAGCAGCACCCAGGGGTTGGAGAAGAAGCCCACCACCGCCAGCGGTTCGCGCAGGGCGCGGTAGTTGAACACGTTCATCTTCTCCAGCACGATGATGCCGGTGAAGGCAACGGTCTGGGCGAGCAGGATCTCGGCCTCGGTGCCGTCCTGGATGTAGTGGTGGAACAGCCACAGGGTGGCCAGCCCGATGTAGCCGCCCAGCAGGGCGATCATGAGGATGCCGGCGCGGTCGAGGATGGGCTCGTGGGCGGCGCGCGGCGGGCGCTGCATGATGCCCTTCTCCGCCGGCTCCACGCCCAGGGCCACGGCGGTCATGCCGTCGGTGACCAGGTTCATCCACAGGATCTGCACCGGCAGCAGGATCAGCGGGCCGCCGAGCAGGATGTTGACCAGGATGGCCAGCACCTCGCCGGTGTTGGAGGAGAGCAAATAGCGCACGAATTTCTGGATATTGTCGTACTGGCGCCGGCCCTCCTCGATGGCGCCGACGATGGAGGCGAAGTTGTCGTCGGTGAGGATCATGTCCGCGGCCCCCTTGGCCACATCGGTGCCGCGCTGTCCCATGGCGATGCCGATGTCGGCCTTCTTCAGCGCCGGGGCGTCGTTGACGCCGTCGCCGGTCATGCCCACCACGTGTCCCAGTTGTTGCAGCAGCGTGACGATGCGCAGCTTGTTCTCCGGCGTGGTGCGCGCGAACAGCACCTGCCTGTCGCGCAGGATGGCGGTCAGTTCCGCATTGTCCAGCTGCTGCAGGTCGCTGCCGGTGAGGGCCTGCTCCACGGGCAGACCGATGCGCCGCGCGATGGCCTGGGCGGTGGCGCTCGCGTCACCCGTGATCATGATGATGCGGATGCCGGCCTGGCGCGCGGTGTCGATGGCCGCGGGCACCTCCGGGCGCGGCGGGTCGATGATGCCCACCACGCCGAGCAGGGTCAGCTCCTGCTCCACCGCATCGGCGTCCAGCGGCACGCCTTCGGGCAGGCGTCGGCGCGCCAGGGCCAGGGTGCGCAGACCGTCCTCGGCCATGCGGGTGGCGGCCTGTAGCGCCGCCGCGCGTTCCTCCTCCAGCAGCGGGCGCTCCGTGTCGCCGTCGAGGATGCGCGTGCAGCGTGGCAGGATGACCTCCGGCGCGCCCTTCACGTGGGCGAGCAGTCCCTCGTCGGTTTTTTCTATGATGGTCATGCGCTTGCGCGCGGAATTGAAAGAGAATTCACTGACGATGGCAGGCTCGACGGGCGGGCTCAGCCAGGCCTTGTAGGCGGCCACCACCAGGGCCGCCTCGGTGGGCTCGCCGAGCTGGTGCCAGCCCTGCGCGTCCTTCTCCAGGCGCGCGTGGTTGCACAGCAGACCCGTCTCCAGCAGGGCCAGCAGGTCGGGGCGCCGGTGGTAGTCGAGCTTCTTCCCGTCCACCTCGAAGTGGCCCGCCGGGTCGTAACCGACGCCGGTGACCTGCACCTCGCCCGCCGGCAGCCAGATCTTTCGCGCGGTCATCTCGTTCTGGGTCAGGGTGCCCGTCTTGTCGGTGCAGATCACCGTCGCCGCACCCAGGGTCTCGGCCGCCTGCAGGCGCCGCAGCAGGGCGCGGCGGCGCACCATGGCGCGCACCCCCAGGGCGAGGGCGATGGTCACCACCGCCGGCAGGCCCTCGGGCACCACCGCCACCGCCAGGGAGACGCCGGTGAGGAACATCTCCAGCAGCGGCTTGCCCAGCAGCCAGCCGGCCGCCGCCACCAGTACGGCGATGGCCACGGAGTAGATCCCCAACTGCCGGCCCAGCACCGCCAGCTTGCGCTGCAGGGGGGTGGTCTCCTCGCCCACGGTCTGGGTCAGGTGGGCGATGCGGCCGAACTCGGTGGCCATGCCGGTGGCCACCACCACGCCGCGGGCGCGGCCGTTGGTCACCGCGGTGCCCATCCAGGCGATGTCGTGGCGCAGGGCCAGGGGGGCGTCGGCGGCCACCGGGTTGACGTCCTTCACCGCCGGCAGGGACTCGCCGGTGAGGGCCGACTCGTCCACCTTCAGGTTGATGGCCTCCAGCAGGCGCAGGTCGGCCGGCACGCGGTCACCGATCTCCAGCAACACGATGTCGCCGGGTACCAGATCGCGGGCGTCGATCTCCTGCTCGCGGCCGTCGCGCACCACCGTGCAGCGTGGCGCCAGCATGCGCTGCAGGGCGGCCAGGGCCTGCTCGGCCTTCCACTCCTGGACGAAGCCGAGGATGCCGTTGAGCACCACGATGGCGAGGATGGTGACGGCGTCGCCCACCTCGCCGATGGCGAAGGCGATAACGGCGGCGACGAGCAGGATGCCGATGAGCACGTCCACGAACTGACGCGCCAGCACCGTGTACCAGGGGGTCTGGCGCACCGCCTGCAGTTGGTTGGGGCCGCTCTCGGCCAGACGCCGGCGGGCCTCCGCCGTGCTCAGACCCTGTTGGGGATCGGTGTGCAGGCGCTCGACCACCGCCTTCGCCGGCAGGGCGTGCCAGTCTGTGCCGCTCTGTGCGGGTGTCGCCTCGGCCATGGCTCAATCCTCGCCGTGCAGGGGGATCACCAGCACCGGCACCCGCGCCTGGGAGATGACGGCGCTGGTGGTGCTGCCCACGTAGATGCGCTCCACCGTGGGCCGATGGCGTCGGCCGAGCACCAGGGGGGCCGCCCGGCTGCGCTCGGCCACCTGGGGGATCACCACCTCGGGCACACCGGCGACGATGGACACCGTCTCGGCACTCGCCCCGCAACGGGTCAGCAGCTCCTTCAGGCGACCCCTCGCCTCGGCCTCATCGCCGTCGGCCTGCAGGACGTGCAACACGTGCAACGGCTGGCTGCAGCGCTGCGCCCGCTGCCAGGCCAGACGACACAAGGTCTCGCTGTCGGCCTCCATATCCAGGCACAGCAGCAGGGGGCGTGGCTCAGGGCGGCGGTCAATCATCGGGAAACCTCCGGCGGATGTCGGGCAGATGAGGGGCGGGGTGGCGCTTGAGGTCGTGGCCCCAGCGCCGGATCAGGCCGGTGAAGATCAACGGCACCAGCAGGGTCGACAGTGACGAGGCCGTGACCAAGGCGGTGAACAGGTGCTCGTCGATGAGTTTGGCGTCCAGCAGCAGCTTGGCGACGATGATCTCGGTGGTGAGCTGGGCATTGATGCCGATGCCCACCACCCAGGCCTCGCGCACCGCGAGGTGGCCCATGGGCACCAGTAGGAAGGTGCCCAGCGGTTTGCCGACAAAGGTCGCCGCGAACAACAGCAGGGCCAGCTCCGGCTCGTGCAGTAGCCCCTCCAGATCCACGCTCAGACCCACCCAGAAGAAGAAGATCAGGCCAAAGAAGCCATAGGTAACGCCACGAATGGCCTGGGTGGCGCCCTCCCCCACCGAGCCGAGGCGGTTGTAGGTGGGACGCATGAGCACGCCGGCGACGATGGCCCCCACCACCATGCTCAGGCTGGCCGACTCCGAGATACCGCCGAGGGCGAACAACACCAGCACCGAGAGCATTACCAGATAACGCATCCGGCGCGGCAGCAGGCCCGCCAGCCAGGGGATCAGCCAGCGATGCCCCAGCCAGGCCACCAGCAGGAACAGGCCAATGCCGAGGGTGATCTTCAGCACGTCGTTCTCGATCAGGCCGACGACGCCGCTAGCGCTCAGGCTGCGCTCGCCGATCCACACCGAGACGAAGGCCACCATGAACACCTCGATGACGTCGTCCAGTACACCGGCGCCGACGATGAAGTGGCCGACCCGGGTGCGGATCAGATTGAACTCGTCGAGGATGGGCACGATCACCGCCTCCGCCGTGGGCATGCGTGTCAGGCCGATGACGAAGGCCAGGGTCCAGCCGTAGCCCAGGCCCAGCATCACCGCCACCCCGAGCAGGAAGGGCAGCATGGTGTTGAGCACCGTGAGCCAGACGATGGGGCCGCGCTGGCGGCGCATCTCCTGCATATCGATCTGCAGACCGATGAAGAACAGCAGCAGCAACACCCCCAGGTCGGCGAGAAAGCTGAATACCGGATAGAGTTCTGCGGACTGCAGCCGGGCGCCCAACGGCGTGTAGTGGGCGGCCATGGCGACGAAGATGGCGCCGAGGATGACGGGGATGCGCAGGCGGGTGAGCAGGGCACCGAGCAGATAGGTGGCGGCGAAGAGCAGCGTCAGCTCCAGTAACAGCTCACCGATTTGCGCCTCGTTCATGGTGTCCGGGCCTCGTCTCAAGACCCCTCAAGCCTATCACCAGCAGACGCCCTGAGCACGACGGGCCGTAACCGGACACGGCCCCGGCGCCGGCAGTCGCTGGGGCTTGATCGAAATATTCGATAGATTCGCGGTAAATTTTCGCCTATCGGCAGGCCAGGGGTCGGCCTATGATTCGACCCGTCTGGCAACGCCGACGCAGTCATCCGCTTGATGTCAGCCGAGTGACCCACCGGTGAGAGGCCATGCCATGGACCCCCGACCGCAACCATCCATTGAAGGAGTCAGAAAATGACCGACCTGTTCAGCCCGCTTCGTCTGGGCAAGCTCGACCTGCCCAACCGCATCTTCATGGCCCCGATGACCCGCAACCGGGCACCCGACACGGTGCCCAACGCGCTGATGAAGACCTACTACACCCAGCGTGCCGAGGCCGGTCTGATCATCAGCGAGGGGGCACAGATCTCGCCACAGGGTGTCGGCTACCCCGCTACCCCCGGCATCCACGACGAGGCGCAGGTGGCGGGTTGGCGGGCCATCACCGATGCCGTGCACGCCCGCGA
>JANTGX010000089.1 GCA_024762755.1 Gammaproteobacteria bacterium | reverse complement strand
ATTCCTGTCGCCGTCACGAGTAGGCCCCATGCAACAGCCACCACCCTCATCCGCCGGTTTCACCCTGATCGAACTGCTGGTCACCCTGGCCATCGCCGCCATCATCCTCACCCAGGCGGTGCCCAGCTTTCAGAACGTGGTGAAGAGCAACCGCCTGGCCAGCGAGACCAACAACCTGGTCTCCGACATCAACCTGGCGCGCAGCGAGGCCGTCAAGCGCGGCGTCCGGGTCATCCTCTGTCGCAGCGCCGCCCCCGATGCGGCGACCCCCACCTGCGGCGGCAGCGCGAATACCTGGACCACCGGCTGGCTGCTGTTCGCCAGCGGTGACGCCAACAACACCTACGAGGCCGCCAACGACACCCTGCTGCGCATCGGCAAGCCCAAGGGCGGACAGGTGAGTATCAAGACCAACGCCATCGCCAACAACAACCTGGAATACGACCCGGACGGCACCACCAACGAGGGCGGCGGCACCGCCGTGTTCGCCCTGTGTGACGACCAGGGCGAGACGCACGGGCGTCAGATCCAGGTCAATGGCACGGGTCGCCCTCGTCTGATCAAGGGCACCACCAGTTCGCCCCTGCCCAGCTGCGGCACTCCCATCCAGATCTAGGACCCCGCCCATGAACCCACACACCTCAGCGCATTCCTACTCCACCCGCCGGCCGGCCAGGACGGGCGATCAGCGGGGCTTCACCCTGATCGAGATCCTCATCGCCCTGGTGGTCCTGTCCATCGGCCTGCTCGGCCTGGCCGGTCTGCAGGCCAACAGCCTGAAGAACAACAACAGCGCCTATCAGCGCACCCAGGCCAGCCTGCTGGCCAACGAGATGCTCGATCGCATCCGCGCCAACCGCCAGGGGCTGGATGCCAACGCCTATGACAGCATCGACAGCACCAGCACCAGCGACCCCGGCTGCATCACCAGCGGCTGCACCCCGGCCCAGATGGCGCAATACGATGCCGATAACTGGGCCACGCGGCTGGCCAACCTGTTGCCCGCGGGCCGCGGCAGGGTCAGCGGCGCCGGCGCCGATTCCGTCTTCACCATCACCGTCATGTGGGACGACGAACGCACCGGCGCCACCGGTACCAACTGCAGTGGCGACAGCAGCGTCGACCTCACCTGTTTCACCCTGAGTAGCCGCCCATGAACACACCGCGCCCCATCGCCGGCCGACAGACCGGCCTGACCCTGATCGAGGTCATGATCGCCATCACCATCAGCCTGATCCTGCTGGCCGGTGTGATCCAGATCTTCGTCAGTAACAAACAGACCTTCCGCATGCAGGAGGCCGCCTCGCAGGTCCAGGAAGGCGGCCGCTTCGCCATGCAGATGATGACGCACGACCTGCGCATGGCGGGCTACTACGGCTGCAGCAGCCTGGTCTCCAGCCCCGTCAACCGGGTGGACCTGGACGGCAACGGCGTCGCCGACCCCACGGCCGACTTCACCGGCGACGGCCTGCAGGGCTACAAACACACCGACCTGCCCATCGCCATCAGCAACACCCAGACCCTCGGCGTGGCCGACGTGCTGCCCAATACCGACATCATCAGCGTCAAGCGCGGCTCGGACAGCGGCGTTCGCCTGGTGGGCAACCTGGCCACCGTCAACGCCAACATCCAGCTGGACGCCATCCTCGCCGCCGGCAAATTCCAGGCAGACGACATCCTCGTCATCAACGACTGCAACGAGGGCGACGTATTCGCCGCCAACAACGTCTCCAGCGGCAGCGGCAAGATCACCATCGCTCATTCCAATGCCGTCAATGTGGGCAATTTCCTGAGCAAGGCCTATGGGCCCGATGCCGAGGTCATGAGCATGGTCAACAACATCTACTACATCGGCACCGGCAGCTCCGGCGAACCCGCCCTGTTCCGCTACCGGCTGGGCAACAACGGCGTCATGACGGCGGAAGAACTGGTGGAGGGCGTGGAGGACATGCAGATCACCTACGGCGAAGACACCGACGGCGACCGCACGGCCAATGTCTACGTGGACGCCAATGCCGTCACCGACATGACCCAGGTGGTGAGTATCCGCATGGACCTGACCCTGCGCAGCAGCGAGGACAACGTGACCTCGGTGGCCGCCAATGGCGACCGGCGTCTGCGCCGCCGCTTCACCAGCACCACCACCATTCGCAATCGCGTCCTGTAAAGGAGGGAACGAGATGACTCTGCCATTCGACCAGCGCGGCCCCGGCCTCCAGCAGCAGCGCGGCGCCGTGCTCATCGTCAGTCTGATCATGCTGCTGGTGATGACCCTGCTCGGCGTCACCAGCATGAAGGGCTCGGCGATGGAGGAAAAGATGACGCGGAACCTGCACGACCGCAACCTCGCCTTCCAGGCCGCCGAGGCGGCCCTGCGCGAGGCGGAGAAATACATCCAGGACAACATCATCGCCACCAATACCTTCGACACCAACGGCAGCGATGGCCTGTACGACCGCTCCTACATGCGCATCTGGGAAGACATCACCTGGACCGCGGCCGACAGCCGGGAATACAGCGGCTTCGGCAACAGCTACAAGGTCGCCAGCCCGCCGCGCTATGTCATCCAACACCTGGCCACCACGGTGGACGCCGCCGACGCCCTCAACCAGAGCAACTATGGCCAGGGCACCGGCGCCGGCAAGATCGAGACCTTTCTGATCACCGCGCGCGGCACCGGCGGCTCCGACACCGCCGCCGTCATCCTGCAATCGACCTGGGGAAAACGCCTGTAGGCCCCGCCCTGCCGGCCCCTGCGCACGCCCGCGCGTCAATGGAGAAGCATCATGTCTGACCACACCTACCCACACCGTCGCCACGCACTGGCCTGCGCCGTCTCGCTGCTGCTCGGCCTGTCCGCCACGGCCGCCAGCGCCGGCCCGTTGAACCTCTCCAACAATGCCCTCGAGGTCATCGTCGGCGTGGAGCCCAACATCATGATCGTCAACGACGACTCGGGCAGCATGGACTGGGAGGTCATGTCCAAGGACTACGCCAACGGTGGCCGCTTCACCGGCACCCAGCCCGACGGCAGCAGCCCGGCGGGCAGCGGCAGCGTCAAACACCGTGACAGCAACGACGACGGCGCCGCCAACTGCGGCTTCAACAGCGGCACCTTTCACGGTTATCTCTACATCGTCGAGTTCGGCAGCAATACCTATGGCGACAATGGCAACGACTGCAATACCGCCGACGACGAGGCCTGGCGTATCCGCAACAGCGACTTCAACCCCATGTACTTCGACCCCAACAAGGTCTATCTGCCGTGGGAGGGCGTCGACATCAATGGCAATCCCTATACCGACATCGACATCCACAACGCCCCGGACAACCCCTACAACCCGCAGGAGACCATCGACCTGACCCGCCACAACTCCAACTGGGGTGGCGGCACCACGCGCTTCGAGAGCGACCGCGACGGCGATGGCCAGCCCGACGGCTTCCGCTACTACACCTGGCAGGACCTCGACGGTGATGGCCTGTTCGACGATGGCGAGGAGACCGAGCACAAGATCCGCGACGAGAGCGCCGCCGTGCAGCAGAACTTCGCCAATTGGTTCGGCTACTACCGCAAGCGCGACTTGACCGCCAAGGCGGCCTTCAGCGCCGCGGTCAAGCCCGCCGAGACCGCGCGTATCGGCTATGCCACCATCAATAACAATGCCGGCAACCGCATCCGCGTGGCCTCCATGAACGTCTCCCCCGCCAGCGGCAGCAAGCGCGCCCTGCTCGACGAGTTGTTCAAGACCCGGCCCAGCAACGGCACGCCCCTGCGCCAGGCCCTGCGCAACACCGGCCGCTACTACGACTGCGCCTCCGGCGACATCTTCGGCTCCATGGGGGCCTCGACACCCGGCAGTGCCAATTGCCCGGTACTCGCCAGCGCCGACGGCGGCCAGTGTCAGCAGAACTACACCATCCTCATGACCGACGGCTTCTGGAACGGCGGTACACCCGGGGTGGGCAACACCGATGCCGGCAGCGGTGACTTCAACGGCGGCGCCTATGCCGATACCTTCAGCAACACCCTGGCCGACGTCGCCATGTATTACTACAAGACCGACCTGCATGCCCTCAGCGACGAGGTGCCCACCACGGCGCGCGACATCGCCGGCTATCTGGGCAGCACCACGCCCTTCGAGACCATGCACCAGCACATGGCGACCTATACCGTGGGCTTCGGCGTCGACGGCACCATCACCGCCGACCCCGCCAACCCCGCCGCGCCCTTCAGCTGGACCGACCCCTCGGCGAGTAATGCCGGCAAGGTCGACGACCTGCGCCATGCCGCCTACAACGGCCGCGGGCAGTTCCTCAGCGCCAACGACCCCGTCGGCCTGGCCAAGGCCATGAGCGACATCTTCACCGATATCGCCAAGTCCACCGGCACCGCCACCGCCGTGGCCTTCAACACCCAGGAGGTGGAGGCCGGCAGTCTGGTCTTCCGCGCCTCCTTCAACACCAAGACCAACAAGGGCGACCTGCAGGCGCATGCCGTCACCGTCGACCCGGTGACCAAGAACGTGGTGGTGAACAAGGCCATCACCTGGAGCGCCGCCAAGGAACTGGACAAGAAGGTCGCCAGCAGCAGCGATACCCGCGCCATCATTACCTACAAGGACACCGGCAGCGCGAGCAGCGCCGGCATCCCCTTCCGCTGGCCCAGCCTGACCGCCGGCGCGGGCAGCCAACAGGCCCTGCTCGATGCACCGCAGCCGGCCAACGTCCCCGCCGCCACCAACACCTTCGGCGACGAGCGCCTGGACTACCTGCGCGGCCAGTCGGCCAACGAAGGCAGCAGTTATGCCGATGGCGAATTCCGTGCGCGTTCCGCCGTCGCCGGCAAGCTGGGCGACATCGTGCACTCCACCCCGGTGTTCGTCGGCAAGCCGCAGTTCTATGGCCGCAACGGCGGCGCCTTCCCACAGGCCGCCGGCAAGACCTACGCCGAATTCGTCACGGCGAAGAAGAACCGCAACGAGGTGACCTACGTAGGCGCCAACGACGGCATGCTGCATGCCTTCGACACCAGCGACGGCTCCGAGGTCTTCGCCTACGTGCCCAATCTCGTCTACCAGAAGCTTTCCCACCTCACCGACCCCGACTATACCCACGAGTATTTCGTCGACCTCACGCCGGCGGTGAACGACGCCTTCTTCACCCCGGCCACCGGCGGCACCAACAGCGGCACGCTGAGCTGGAACACCGTTCTGGTCGGCGGCCTGGGCGCCGGCGGCAAGGGCTACTACGCCCTCAACGTCACCGAGCCGGCGGATCTCGACACCGAGTCCTCGGCGGCGAAGAACGTCCTCTGGGAGTTCACCGAGGCCGATGACGGTGGCGTCGGCAACAGCGACCTAGGCTTCACCTTCAGCCAGCCTCTGATCAGCATGAGCAACGCCGTGGACGGCAGCGGTAACCAGAAGTGGGTGGTGATCTTCGGCAATGGCTACAACAGCACCAGCACGAATGGCGACGCCGCCCTCTATGTCCTATTCGTCGAAGGCGGCCAGGATGGCGTCTGGACCGCCGACGCCGACTTCATCAAGATCAGCACCGGCAAGGGCAAGGCCGAGAGCAGCGATGGCTCGACCCCCAACGGCATCGGCGGCGTGCGCGGCGTCGACAGCGACGGCAATGGCACCGTCGACTATGTGTACGCCGGCGATCTGCAGGGCAACCTCTATCGCTTCGACCTCAGCGGTCTCACGCCGGCGGGCTGGAAGACGACACCGGAGATCATCTTCCAGGCCCGCTACGACCCCCTGGGCGTCAACAAGATCCAGCCCATCACCACCACGCCCATCGTGGTACCGCACCCCACCGACCCGGGCCTCATCGTGATCGCCACCACCGGCAGCTGGATGACCACCGACGACGCCACCAGCACCGACATCCAGTCCATCTACGGCATCTGGGACGATCTCTCCAACAACCCGCTGGTGACGGTGGAGAACGCCACCAACCAGCTCGTCGAGCAGGTGTTCACCAACCAGATCAACAAGGAACACGGCTACACCGTGCGCACGCTGACCAACAACGCCGTCAACTGGAAAAACACCGGCGCGGCCAAGTTCAAGGTCAAGGGCTGGCACATCGACCTCGATCTGCCCGCCGCCGGCACCCTCGCCCCGGTGGAATACCCCGGCGAACGGGCCGTGCGCAACCTCCAGCTGCGTGGCGGGCTGCTCTTCGTCAACACCATCATCCCGCGGGCCACCAATGCCTGTACCGCCGGCGCGGGTGGTTTCGAGCTCGGCTTCGATCCCTACACCGGCGGCTCCGGCAGCAAGATCGTGTTCGACCTCAACGGCGACCGCAGCTTCAGCAAGCTGGACAACGTCAACGACACCGTCGGCGACGCCAATATCGTCACCGGCATCCGCTTCGACACCGACACACCCACCGACTCGGCCTTCATCGGCAACCAGCGCATGACGCAGGAAGGCGACGATATCCGCAGCTTCGGCACCAACACCGACGGCAACACCGGCGAAGGCCGCACCTCCTGGCGCGAGATCGTCGATTAACGGATCCATCGAGGAACACACCATGCACACACAGAAGACCCGCTACCTGATCGCCGCCGCCCTGCTCGGCCTGCTCTCGGCGCTGCCCGCCGCGGCCAGCGAGAACCCGTCGCACCGGGGCCTGTACGAAGAAGGCGGTGCCGGCGAACAGCGCGAGCGCGATCTGCCCGACTACTACCCACAGCGCTTCGACCACGAAGGGATCATGCGATCCCTGGTGCAGGGCGGCAGGATGATGCTCGGCGGGGTACGTTATCGCGTCTCACCCAATGTTCGCGTCTACACCCCAGAGACGCGCAACGGCTCGGTGTATGCCCTGCGCGAGGGGACGGAGGTGGGCATCAAGCTCGACGCCGCCGGACGCACCGTCAGTGACATCTGGGTGCTGCCCAAGGGCAGCGTGGTACAGAACTGAACCGCCCAGCGCCCAAGCGCGAATCCATGAACCAGGAGAGACCCATGCCGTCCCACACCACACCCACGCCGGGGGCGAAGGCCAGTGCCGGCTTCACCCTCATCGAATTGATCATCACCGTCGCCATCGTCGCCATCCTGGCCAGCATCGCCGTGCCCGCCTACCAGGACTCGGTGAAGAAGTCCCGCCGCACCGCGGCGCAGGCCGCCCTCAGCGGCTTCGCCAGCGCCATGGAACGCCACGCCACGGAAAAGAACAGCTACCTCGGCGCCGCCGGCACCTCCGGTACGCCGGCCAATACCGGCTCGCCATGGATCTTCAGCAAAGAGGCCCCCCTCGAAGGCGGCACCAAGTTCTACGACCTCACCATCAGTGCCGCGACGCAGGGCACCTACACCCTGCGCGCCACGCCCAAGGGCGGCCAGGTCGGCGACGGCATGCTGGAGCTCGACAGCACCGGCGCCCGTCGCTGGGACCGCAACAACGACGGCAGCTTCGGCGCCGGCGAGAACTGCTGGGCATCGAGCTGCTAGAAGTCCGTCGGGCGCCCCCGGCACCGCCCTGGGCGCCGGGAAATCCCGTACCGCTCTACGCGCGCCGGTGGACAATCCACACCCACGTCACGACCGGGCCATGACGGGCCCATGACCGAGGCCGGTCTCCATGGTGCCGCGGATACGGCGCCTCGAGGCCATCGTCCTCAACCACCCCACCGCCTCCTTTAGTCCGCTCATCGCCGCGGGCCTGCCGTCCGTCGTCTCTCTCCCGTTTCATCTCCATCTTGCCCGCCCTCTCTGGATATACTCCGCGCGTACGGACTGTCTTGGAGACCCCGGTGCGCGCGCAAAACGGATTTACCCTGCTCGAACTCATCGTCACCCTGGCCATCGCCGCCGTGGTGGTGGGCATGGCCGCCCCCAGTTTCAGCAACATGATTCAGGACAACCGCCTGAGCGGACAGTCCCTCGACTTCGTCACCGCCCTCAACCTGGCCCGCAGCGAGGCCATCAAGCGCCGCGCCCAGGTCACCCTGTGCAAGAGCGCCAACGGCTCGGACTGCACCACGGCCGG
>JANTGX010000088.1 GCA_024762755.1 Gammaproteobacteria bacterium | reverse complement strand
ACTGGCACCGATCATGGTGCCCACGGCAATGGCGATGGCCGGCAACAGCCCCATCTTTTCATCACGTTGCTTCATCGCACCCCCGAAAAACTCGGGGCATCATAGCACCGCCTCAGGAGATCCGTATGACCGCTTTTCATCACGTTCGGAGGGCACCGAATGGCCGCGCGCGTGGTCCGTATAGGCCGCACCCGCGTATAGTGGACGGACGTGGCCCATGACACGCCACGCACGAGAGCCCACCTTATGACGCCACACTGGGAACACTTCGAGCACGAGGCCGACATCGGCGTGCGCGGCTATGGCGCGACCCTCGATGAGGCCTTCGCCCAAGCCGCCCTGGCCCTCAGCGCCATCGTCACCGATCCCGAGCGGATCCACCCCAGCCAACCGGTGACGATCCACTGCGCAGGCAGCGACCCCGAGTTCCTGCTCCTCGACTGGCTGAATGCGCTAATCTTCGAAATGAGCACCCGCCACCTGCTGTTCGGCCGCTTCGAGGTGCATATCGATGAGAACGGCCTGCAGGCCACCGCCTGGGGCGAGCCGGTGGACCGCGCGCGCCACCAGCCGGCGGTGGAACCCAAGGGCGCCACCCTGACCGAGCTGAAGGTCTACCGCGAAGCCAATGGCCAGTGGGTAGCACAGGCCGTGATCGACGTCTGACCAAGGGAGAGCCATGGACATCCAGCGACTCGAACGCATCGACGACACCGAATGGCACATTCCGCCCCAGGGCAAGATGCGCGTGCCCGCCGTGCTCTACGCCACCCAGGCGCTCATCGAGGCCATGGACGACAAGGTGCGCGAGCAGATCGTCAACGTCGCCACCCTGCCCGGCATCGTGCGTGCCGCCTATGCCATGCCCGACGCCCACTGGGGCTACGGCTTCCCCATCGGCGGCGTGGCCGCCTTCGATCCCGACACCGGCGTGATCTCCGCAGGCGGCGTCGGCTTCGACATCTCCTGCGGCGTGCGCACCCTGCACACCGGCCTCGACCCGGAGCAGATCCTCGCCGTGCAGGAGCGCCTCGCCGACCGCCTGTTCCAGCACATCCCCGCCGGCGTCGGCAGTACCGGGCGCGTACACCTCACGCCCAAGCAGATGGACGAGATGCTCGCCGGCGGCGCCCGCTGGGCGGTGGAACAGGGCTGGGGCGAGGCGGCCGACCTGGCGCGCATCGAGGAACACGGCTGCATGGCCGGGGCCGACCCGGCCCAGGTCTCGGCCCGTGCGCGCGCGCGCCAGAAAGACGAGATGGGCACCCTCGGCTCCGGCAACCACTACCTGGAGGTGCAGCAGGTCGGCGAGGTATTCGACGCCGAGACCGCGCGCGCCTTCGGCATCCGGGAGGGCGACGTCAAGGTCAGCATCCACTGTGGTTCGCGCGGCCTGGGCCATCAGATCGGCACCGAGTTCCTGCGCGAGATGGCCCTGGCGGCGCCAGGTTTCGGCATCCAACTGCCCGACCGCGAACTGGCCTGTGCACCCATCACGTCGCCCCTCGGCCAGCGCTACCTCGGTGCCATGCGCGCCGCCGTCAACTGCGCCCTGGCCAACCGCCAGATCCTCACCCACCTCACCCGAGAGGTGTTCGCCGAGCTGTTCCCGGACAGCCGGCTGACGCTGCTCTACGACGTCTCCCACAACACCTGCAAGGAAGAACAACACGAAGTAGACGGCCAGACCCGGCGCCTGTACATCCATCGCAAGGGCGCCACGCGGGCCTTCGGCCCCGGCCACCCGTCCCTGCCGGCGGACCTGCGCGCGGCCGGCCAGCCGGTGATCATCGGCGGCACCATGGGCACCAGCTCGTACATCCTCGCCGGCACCGAGACCAGCCTGCAGCGTGCCTTCGGCTCCGCCTGCCACGGCGCCGGCCGACGCATGAGCCGGCGTCAGGCCACGCGCACCTGGCACGGCCGCGAACTGCAGGCGGAACTGGCCGGGCGCGGCATCTTCATCCGCAGCCCCTCCTACCGTGGTATCGCCGAGGAGGCCCCGGACGCCTACAAGGACGTCGGTGAGGTGGCCGAGAGCGCCGAACGGGCCGGCCTCGCACGGCGTGTGGCGCGCCTCACTCCCCTGGTCTGCATCAAGGGTTGAGGCCATGAGCGATCCCTTCACCAGCCCCATCGCGCGGCACATCTGGGAGACCAAATACCGCTACCAGGACGCCCACCGCGCCGATGCCGACATCGACGACAGCTGGCGACGGGTGGCCCACGCCCTGGCCGCGGTGGAGCCCTCGGCGCAGGCGGCCTGGGCCGAGCGCTTCCACGCCATCCTGCGGGACTTTCGCTTCCTGCCCGGTGGGCGCATCCTCGCCGGCGCCGGCACGGCGCGCCGCGTCACCCTGCTCAACTGCTTCGTCATGGGCACCATCGAGGACAGCATCGACGGCATCTTCCGCGCCCTGCACGAAGGCGCCCTGACCCTGCAGGCGGGTGGCGGCGTGGGCTACGACTTCTCCACCCTGCGCCCCGCCGGCAGTCGCGCGCGCGCCGGCGGCAACATCGCCTCCGGGCCCGTCTCCTTCATGCGTGTGTGGGACAGCATGTGCGCCACCCTGCTGGCCACGGGCAACCGCCGCGGCGCCATGATGGGCACCCTGCGCTGCGACCACCCCG
This sequence comes from Gammaproteobacteria bacterium, assembly GCA_024762755.1. GTDB lineage: Bacteria > Pseudomonadota > Gammaproteobacteria > SZUA-152 > SZUA-152 > JANTGX01. The sequence goes on along the minus strand of JANTGX010000088.1, from coordinate 5,387 downwards.
ATATCGAGACCTTCATCGAGGCCAAGCGCACGCCTGGCGAGCTGCGCCACTTCAATCTCTCCGTGTTGATCTCCGACGACTTCATGCAGGCGGTGGCCGACGACGCCGACTGGGCCCTGGTGTTCCCCGCCGAACACCTGGCCGAAGGCGACGGAGAGACCGTACAGCGCCGTTGGTCCGGCACGCCGTCAGCGGTGCCCTGCCGGGTGCTGCGCCGTGTCTCAGCGCGCGGCCTGTGGCAGCGCCTGCTGCGCGCCAGCTACGATGTGGCCGAGCCGGGGGTGCTGTTCATCGACCGCATCAACCGTGAGAACAATCTCTGGTACCGCGAGCAGATCAGCGCCACCAACCCCTGTGGCGAGATCCCCCTGCCTCCCTACGGCGCCTGCGACCTCGGCTCCATCAACCTCACCCGCTTCGTCCGCCAGCCCTTTGGCCCGCGCGCCAGCCTCGATCTGGACGCCATCGCCGACTGTGCGCGCACCGCCGTGCGCCTGTTGGACAACGTGCTCGACGCCTCGCAATATCCCCTGCCCCAACAGCGCGAACAGGTGCACGCCAGCCGGCGCATCGGCCTCGGCATCACCGGCCTGGCCGACGCCCTGGCCATGCTCGGCCTGCCCTATGGCGAGGCCGCCGCGCGCGCGCAGGCGGTGGCCGTGTTGACCCGCCTGCGCGACACCGCCTACCAGACCTCCATCGACCTGGCAGAAGAGAAGGGCCCCTTCCCCGTCTTCGACGCCGGCCCCTATCTCGAAGGCCCCTTCGTCCAGCGCCTGCCCGCGAACCTGCGCGAAGGGATCCGCCGCCACGGCCTGCGCAACAGCCACCTGCTGGCCATCGCCCCCACCGGCACCATCAGCCTGCTGGCCAACAACGTCTCCAGTGGCATCGAGCCCATCTTCGACCTGCACTACCAGCGCCGGGTACGCGAGGAGAGCGGCGAGCGCACCTTCGAGGTGGCCGACTACGCCTACGCTTTGTGGCGTCAGACACACCCCGATGCGCCGCTGCCGCCGGCCTTCGTCACCGCCCGCCAACTGCCACCCGAGGCCCACCTGGCCATGCAGGCCGCCCTGCAACCCCTGGTCGACAATGCCATCTCCAAGACCATCAACATCCCCGAAGACTTCCCCTTCGACGCCTACCGCGACGTCTACCGGCGGGCCTATGAACTGGGCCTCAAAGGCTGCACCACCTTCCGCCCCAACCCCATCACCGGCAGCGTGCTGGCCAGCGAGGGCGAAGGGGTGCACTGCTGCAGCATCGAACGGGAGCCGGCCTGAGCCCCACGGCCGTCTCACTGCGTCTTCCTGGCGGACAAAGGCTGCGACGCGCTCCGCCCTTGGAACGGCATCGCCTAGCCCCCAATAAAACACCAATACAAGACATCATTGCCTCTGCCTATCCACCGGGTGAGGGCGAGCACAGCCATCGACCAGTCAGGAGCCGAATGTGAACAACCTGCACCTCTCCACACCCATCGCCCACCAACCACAGCGTGCCAGCATCGAAATGGTCGAACGCAAGGGCCTCGGCCATCCGGACACCCTCTGCGACGCCCTCGCCGAGTCCCTCAGCCGCGCCCTCTGCCGCTTCTACCTCGACGAATTCGGCCTGGTCCTGCACCACAACGTGGACAAGGCCCTGCTCTGGGCCGGACGCGCACGTCCGGCCTACGGCGGTGGTGAGGTGCTGGAACCCATGGAGATCTTCCTCGCCGGGCGCGCCACCCTGGAATATCAGGGCGTGCGCGTGCCCATCGAGGACCTGGTGGAAGAGAGCGCCCGCGGCTGGCTGCGCGAGCATCTGCATGCCCTCGATCCGCAGCGCCACGTCAAGCTGCACAGCCTGATCCGCCCCGGTTCCGCCGACCTGGTGGAGCTCTATCTGCGCCAGGAGAAGACCGGCGTCGCCCTGGCCAACGACACCTCCTGCGGCGTCGGCTACGCCCCACTGGACGACCTGGAACGCGCCGTGCTCACCGTGGAAGAGATGCTCAACGGCGAAGACATCAAGGCCAGACACCCCGCCTTCGGCGAGGACATCAAGGTGATGGGCGTGCGCGATGGCGAACGGCTGTCGCTGACCATCGCCTGCGCCTTCGTCGATGGCTACGTGCGCGACCTGGCCGACTACCAGGCCCAGAAGGCCGAGCTCGCCGCCCTGGCCGAGGGCGCCGTGGCCTCGGTGACCGCCATGCCGGTCGACATCGTCGTCAACGCCGCCGACGACGAGGCCAACGAGAGCCTCTACCTCACCGTCACCGGCACCTCCGCCGAATCCGGCGACGACGGCGAGGTGGGCCGCGGCAACCGCGTCAACGGCCTCATCACCCCGTATCGCCCCATGAACATGGAGGCCGCCGCGGGCAAGAACCCGGTCACCCACGTGGGCAAACTCTACAACCTCGCCGCACAACGCATCGCACAGAATCTGGTCGATGGCATCGAGGCCATCGAAGCCGCCGAGTGCTATCTCGTCAGCCGCATCGGCAGCCCCATCAGCGAGCCACAGACCATCGATCTACGCCTCGATCTGGCCAAAGGCGAACGGATGGAACCGCTACGCCCGGCCATCGAGGCGCAGGTGCGTGGCGTGTTGCAGGATCTGCCCGAGATCCGCCGACGGCTCATCGACGGCAGCCTGGGCGTCTTCTGAGCGATGCCGCCGAGAGATGAGCGATCCGGCATCCACAGGGAAACAGAGAAGCCTGCCTGAGAGAGACTAGTCGTCGAGACGACGATCATAGGGCACGTAGCTGTAGGGGAGCTGATAGTAATTGAGAAAGGCCGCGGTCTTGCGGTGCCCCGCCTGCCGGAACCAGCGCGAAAGATTGACCCCCAGGGCGACATAGAGGGTGCGCTGCCGGTCTGCGTGGGCACCCTCATAGTGGCGCGTGTAATAACCTAGATGTAGCTCGAGATACTGGAGATAGGGGTTACGGATGGCCCTGAAACCCTCCAGCTTGAATGCCAGAAGGAATTTCATGCGTTCATAGTCGGTAAACACGTCTGTCTGCGAGGCGGGGATGTATTCCAGACGGATGTCGAGCCTCCGGGCCAGCGCGGGATGGGCGAAGCGTGCGTAGCCGGTGGCGGTGCCGAGGACATTCATGAGGAAGTCCTGGCGGGAGAAACCGAGCGGGCTGAAGGCGTCGCCGAACTCCATGAAACTCAGCAGACCCAGGCTGGACAGCGCGGCGAGCCGGTTCGCAGGCGCGGGCGCGTAGCCCCAGCGGGTATAGAGATGGGCCAGGCCCTGGGTCATGGCGTAGCCACTGTAGAAATGCCCCAGCTTATCCGCACCGCCGTGGGGGTCGGACCGCCCGAACCAGCCGTCAGCATAGATATGCGGCTCTTGGGAACCGTAGTCCCAGGTGGCCGCACCCCACGCCGCGATGAACAAGGCACCCCCCATGTTGGTCCACTTCACCTTTTCCTCGGCCGGCCACTGGGCAAACCCCTTTTCGGCGAAGGCCGTCGATGGCCCCAAGAGGCAGGCGACAAGGAGGATGAAAAAGGGGTGCTTGAGCATGGGCCGACTCCACCTGAAACCTGAATCCGTGACTGCGGATACTTGCGCGATTGCCGCTCGACCGAAACCTTGCAGCATGCCCCGGCCAACGCGGGGAAACACTCACCCCATGGTCGCCTTCAGGTGCTTCCTAAGGCGACTCAGGCTACGGGTGTTGAGCACGTCGTCCTTCTCCAGCCAGCCGCGGCGGGCCTGATTGATGCCATAACGAAGATTGGCGAATCCATCGGGGCTGTGGGAATCGGTGTCGATGCTGATCTTGACGCCGCGCTCGCGGGCCAGGCGGCAGTGGGTATCGTCGAGGTCGAGGCGCAGGGGTTGGGCATTGAGTTCGAGGTAACAGCCGCGCTCGCGTGCGGCCTCGATGACACGCGGCATGTCGACGGCGTAGGCCTCGCGCTGCAGGAGCAGGCGGCCGGAGGGATGGGCGAGGATGGTGAAGTACTTGTGCTCCATGGCGCGCAGGATACGCTCGGTCTGTTTCTTCTCCGAGAGGCCGAAATGGTCGTGCACGGCGCCCACCACCAGGTCGAGGCGGGAGAGCACCTGGTCAGGCAGGTCCAGGCGGCCGTCCTCCAAGATGTCCACCTCGATACCCTTGAGCAGGGTGATGCCGTGCAGGGTCTCGTTGAGGCGGTCGATCTCCTCCATCTGCTGCAACAGGCGTTTCTCGTCCAGGCCGTGGACCACGGTGAGGTGGCGCGAGTGGTCGGTGATGGCCAGGTATTCCAGCCCCGCCTCGCGGGCGGCGCGGGCCATGGTCTCCATGTCGGCCTGGCCATCGGTGGCGCGGGTGTGGCTGTGCAGGTCGCCGCGCAGGTCGTCGCGCTCTATGAGCCTGGGCAGGCGGCCCTCGCGGGCGGCCTCGATCTCGCCGCGATTCTCGCGCAACTCGGGCGGGATGAGGGGCAGACCCACGGCCTTGAACACCGAGGCCTCGGTCTTGCCGGCGACCACCCGTTCGTCCTTGAAGACGCCGTATTCGTTGATCTTCAGCCCGCGCTGCTGGCCGAGGCGGCGGATCTGGATATTGTGCGCCTTGCTGCCGGTGAAATAGTGCAGGGCCGCACCGAAGCTGTCCTCGGGCACCACACGCAGGTCCACCTGCAGACCGCTACGCAGGATCACCGTGGCGCGGGTGGTGCCGCTGGCGACGACCTCGGCCACCTCGTCGTAGCCGGTGAAGTGCTGCATCACCGGGCTGTCGGCTTGGGCGGTGACCAGGATGTCCAGGTCACCCACCGTCTCGCGCCCACGCCGGTAGCTGCCGGCGATCACCACCTGCTCCACACCAGGGCAGCGGCGCAATCTCTCGGCGAGGGGCTCGGCATACTGACGGGCGACGCTGAAGAGAAAACGCCGCTCTTCGGTACGGTGGGCGGCCAGGGCATCGAGGACGCGCTGCTCGGTCTTCTCGCCGAAACCGGGCAACTCGCGCAGCCTGCCCGCACGGGCGGCCGCGGCCAGTTGCTCCACGGTCTCGATGCCCAGGCTGTCGTAGAGTTGCTTGACCCGCTTGGGGCCGAGGCCGGGGATGTGCAGCAGGTCTTCCAGGGTCGCCGGCAGCTCGCGGTGCAGTTTTTCCAGGGCGTGGGCCTTGCCGGTCTGCACGATCTCGACGATCTTCGCCGCCAGGTCCTTGCCGATGCCCGGCAGCTGGGTGAGGTCCTCGCCCTTGGCCACCATCTCGGCCAGCTCCCGCCCCAGGCTGCGCACGCTGCGCGCGGCGTTGCGATAGGCGCGCACGCGAAAGGGATTGGCCCCTTCGATCTCCAGCAGATCGGCCATCTCGTCGAAGATGGCGGCGATATCTTCGTTGTGTACCGACATACCCTGCTCCTTGTTTTTCC
>JANTGX010000087.1 GCA_024762755.1 Gammaproteobacteria bacterium | reverse complement strand
CATGGGTGGCTGCGGGCGGCGGTTGAAGGGTTCTGCAACAAGATCGGTAGCCGGCGGCGAAGGCTTGAGGGCGAAGGCACGACGAGACGAGGCATGAGGGTCGATATGGGCAGAGTACATCCAGGGGGCGGCGGACAGCGCACATGAAAGACGAGCAGCAAGCAAGGATCCTGCGCCTGTCCATCGGCGGGATGGCCTGCGCCGGCTGCGTGGGTGCCGTGGAGCAGGCGCTGAAGTCGGTGCCGGGGGTGACGTCGGTGACGGTCAACTTCGCCGAGCACACCGCCGAGGTGCGCGGCGACGTGTCCGCCGCCGAGCTCGTCGCCGCGGTGAGCGCCGCTGGCTATGAGGCCCTCGAACTGAGGGATGCCGCCGACGAGGCGGAGAAGGCGGCCGCCGAGGAGGCCCACCTGCGCGGTCTGTGGCGGCAGGCGATGGTGGCCGGGGCCATCGGTTTCCCCCTCATGCTGGCCGGTTGGCTGGGTCTCATGCCGCCGCTGGAGGGCGCCGGTCGGGTCTTCTGGTGGCTGGTCGCCGGGTTGTCGCTGTTCGTGCTCTGGTACGCCGGCGGCCGCTTCTTCACCGGCGCCTGGAAGGCGTTTCGCAATCACAACGCCAACATGGACACCCTGGTGGCCTTGGGCACCGGCACCGCCTGGGCCTACTCCGCTTTGGTCCTGGTGTGGCCGACGCTGGTGCCCGAGTCGGCGCGCCACCTCTATTTCGAGGCTGCGGCCATCATCATCGCCCTCATCGACCTGGGCAACGCCCTGGAGGCGCGCGCCCGCGGCAAGACCTCCGAGGCCATCAAGCGCCTCATGAGGCTGGCGCCGAAGACCGCGCGGGTGGTGCGCGAGGGGCGCGAACAGGATGTGCCCATCGAGGAGGTGGGCATCGGCGAGACCCTGCGTGTGCGGCCGGGGGAGAAGATCCCGGTGGACGGGGTGATCATCGAGGGCAGCACCACGGTGGACGAGTCCATGCTCACCGGCGAGCCCATGCCGGTGAAGAAGTCGGTGGGCGACGAGGTGGTGGGCGGCACCCTGAACAAGGCCGGCACCTTTCTCATGCAGGCGCGGCGCGTGGGTGCCGACACCGCCCTGGCGCGCATCGTCGAGCTGGTGCGCCAGGCGCAGAACGCCAAGCCGGCCATCGGTCGTCTGGCCGATCGCGTCGCCTCAGTGTTCGTGCCCACGGTGCTGATCGTCGCCGTGCTCACCTGCCTCGCCTGGTACAACTTCGGCCCCGAGCCGCGCATCAGCTACATGCTGGTGACCACCATGAGCGTGCTCATCATCGCCTGTCCCTGCGCCCTCGGCCTGGCCACGCCCATCGCCGTGATGGTGGGCGTGGGCAAGGCGGCGGAGTACGGCATCCTAATCCGCAACGGCGAGGCCCTGCAGCGTGCCAGCGACCTCGACGTGGTGGTGCTGGACAAGACCGGTACCGTCACCGAGGGGCGGCCGGCGCTGACCGCCCTGGAACCGGCCCCGGGCTACGACGAGCCGACGCTGCTGCGCCTCGCCGCGGCGCTGGAGCAGGGCTCCGAACACCCCTTGGCGGAGGCCCTGCTCGACGCCGCGCGCGAACGCGGCATGGCGCTGCCACCGCTGCAGGCGTTTGCCGCCGTGGAGGGCGCCGGCCTGCGCGGGCGGGCCGCGGGCCACGCGCTGTTGCTGGGCAATCACAGGCTGTTGGCGGAGCACGGTATCGACCCCGCCGAGCTGGCGGCCGCCGCCGCGGGCCTCGCCGAGGCGGCGCAGACGCCCCTGTTCCTCGCCGTGGACGGGCGCCTGGCCGGCCTGTTGGCGGTGAGCGACCCCATCAAGGCCGACGCCTGCGCCGCCATCGGCCGCCTGCACGCCGAGGGCATTCGTGTGGTGCTGCTCACCGGCGACATCCGCGCCACGGCCGAGGCGGTGGCGCGTGCGGTGGGCGTGGACGAGGTCTTCGCCGAGGTGCTGCCGGGCGAGAAGGCCGAGCAGGTGGCCGAATTGCAGGCGGCGGGGCATGTGGTGGGCATGGTGGGCGATGGCATCAACGACGCCCCGGCCCTGGCGCGCGCCGACGTGGGTTTCGCCATCGGCACCGGCACCGACGTGGCCATGGAGAGCGCCGACGTCACCCTCATGGGCGGCTCCCTGCACGGCGTCGCCGATGCCATCGCCATCTCCCGCGCCACCCTGCGCAACATCAAGCAGAACCTGTTCGGCGCCTTCGTCTACAACGTCGTCGGCATCCCACTGGCCGCCGGCGTGCTGTATCCCTTCGGCGGGCCGCTGCTCGATCCGGTGATCGCCGGTGCCGCCATGGCCCTGTCCTCGGTGACGGTGGTGAGCAACGCCAATCGCCTGCGCCTTTTTCGTCCCGCGGGTCACCCGGGGGCGCGCCCATGAGCGGGCTGGTGAACCTCGTCGGCCTGGTGCTCATCGGCTTCATCGTCTGGTGGTTCTGGCTGAGTGGCCCGCACCGCTGAGGCCGGTTTTTGCGACCCCGGTCTCAGGTCCGTATGATCCGCGGCCGTTACTGTCCCTGAACGGGCGGGTCACGTCCCTGCCCAAATCCCATGTACAAAAGCGAGAAAACCCATGCCCCACAAGACGATCACCGCATCCCCCCTGCGTCTGGCCCTGCTCGGCGCACTGACTCTGGGCCTCGGCGCCTGCGCCCAGGTGGAGGACGCCCTCAATCAAGTCGCCGGCGAGGTGGGCGTCAGTCACTACGACGCCACCAACAGCCACAATGCCGGGCAGGACTGCATGCAGTGCCATACCGCCGGGGGCACTGGACAGGGTGAGTTCGTCATCGCCGGCACGGTCTACAACGGCAGCAGCCCGGCACCGAATACCACCGTGTATGTCTATGCCGACCAGGATTTCAACACGCTGGCGGCGACCCTCGAGGTGGACGCCAATGGCAACTTCTACACCGTCGCGCCCATCGGTGGCCTGATACCCAACGCGAATAACCTGGTGCAGGGCATCTTCGTCAAGGTGCGCGGGGCGGACGGCCAGGTGCGGACCATGTCGGGGACGGTCTCCAATGGCTCGTGCAACTCCTGCCACAGTCCGAGCGGTGGTGTGGGACGGATTCGCTGAGGCCTTGCCCGGTCACGGAGACAGGCATGGATCGACACCAGCCTAGGGGCAGCAGGCTGGTGTGGTGTCCGGGAGGGTTGCTGCGGCCGCTGATCCGATTAAATGAGAGGTGACGCTCGCCAGCGGCGGGCGGGCCCGTGACGGTCGGCGGGGAAGTCGGGGCGCGAGCAGGTCCTCGGGCGAGTGTGGCGGACAAGGCGGTAGGGTCCGCCGGCGGTGGGCGATCTGCTAGAATCCGCTCTTTGCCACGCGCTCGACGCGACGAGGAAGACCCATGCCCGCCTACCGCTCCCGCACCACCACCCACGGCCGCAACATGGCCGGCGCCCGCGCCCTGTGGCGCGCCACGGGGATGAAGGACGACGACTTCGACAAGCCCATCATCGCCATCGCCAACTCCTTCACCCAGTTCGTGCCCGGCCACGTGCACCTCAAGGACATGGGCCAGCTAGTGGCGCGCGAGGTGGAGAAGGCCGGCGGTGTGGCCAAGGAATTCAATACCATCGCGGTGGACGACGGCATCGCCATGGGCCACGGCGGCATGCTCTATTCGTTGCCCTCGCGCGAGATCATCAGCGACTCGGTGGAGTACATGGTCAACGCCCACTGCGCCGACGCCCTGGTGTGCATCTCCAACTGCGACAAAATCACCCCCGGCATGTTGAACGCCGCCATGCGGCTCAATATCCCCACCCTCTTCGTCTCCGGCGGACCCATGGAGTCGGGTAAGGCGGTGATCGGCGATCACGAGGTGCACCTGGACCTGGTGGACGCCATGGTGGCGGCGGCCGACCCCAACGAGAGCGACGAGGAGGTGGCCCTCATCGAGCGCTCCGCCTGCCCCACCTGCGGCTCCTGCTCGGGCATGTTCACCGCCAATTCCATGAACTGTCTCACCGAGGCGCTGGGCCTGTCCCTGCCCGGCAATGGCACCACCCTGGCCACCCATGCCGATCGCAAGCGCCTGTTCGTCGAGGCCGGCCGCCTCATCGTCTCCCTGGCCCGCGCCTGGTACGAGCGCGACGACGCCTCGGTACTGCCGCGCTCGGTGGCCAGTTTCGGCGCCTTCGAGAACGCCATGTCCCTGGACATCGCCATGGGTGGTTCCACCAACACCATCCTGCATCTGCTGGCGGCGGCCGAGGAGGGTGGCGTGCCCTTCACTCTGGACGACATCGACCGCCTCTCCCGGCGCGTGCCCCAGCTGTGCAAGGTGGCGCCCTCGACACAGAAGTATCACATGGAGGACGTGCATCGCGCCGGCGGCGTAATGGCCATTCTCGGTGAACTCGATCGCGCCGGCCTGCTCAACCGGGATCTGCCCATGATCCATGCCGAGAGCGTGGCCCGGGCGCTGAAACACTGGGACGTGATGCAGACCACGGACGAGAAGGTGAAGGAATTCTTCCGCGCCGGTCCGGGCAACGTGCCCACCCAGGAGGCCTTCAGCCAGGCCAAGCGCTGGCCCTCGCTGGACACGGACCGTGCCGAGGGCTGCATCCGCGACCTGGCGCACGCCTACAGCCAGGAGGGCGGCCTGGCCGTGCTCTACGGCAACATCGCCGAGGACGGCTGTGTGGTGAAGACCGCCGGGGTCGACGAGTCCATCCTCACCTTCAGTGGGCCAGCGCGCATCTGCGAGAGCCAGGACGCCGCCGTGGAGGCCATCCTCGGTGACCAGATCGAGGCGGGAGACGTGGTGGTGATCCGCTATGAAGGCCCCCGTGGCGGGCCCGGCATGCAGGAGATGCTGTATCCCACCAGCTACCTGAAATCGAAGGGGCTGGGCAAGGCCTGCGCCCTGATCACCGATGGCCGCTTCTCCGGCGGCACCTCGGGCCTGTCCATCGGCCATGCCTCACCCGAGGCCGCCGAGGGCGGCGCCATCGGCCTGGTGGAAGAAGGTGACACCATCGAGATCGACATCCCCAATCGCTCCATCCGTCTGGCCATCGACGACGACGAGCTGGCGGCGCGCCGCACGGCCATGGAGGCCAAGGGCCGCGCGGCGTGGAAACCCGTGGACCGCGAGCGACCGGTCTCCAATGCCCTGAAGGCCTATGCGGCGCTGACCACCTCCGCCGCGCGGGGTGCGGTGCGCGACGTCTCGCAGCTCGAAGACTAGCCAGCCACAATGCCGCCCCGGGCCGTCTTCAGGCCGGGCGGCGCTGTGTGTTGCAGTACGGGCTGGACGGGCGGATGCGGCCGGGTGTGTCTACCGCTAGTTACAGCGAGCCCCAGCTGGATTTCTTGCGTGAGCGCAGGCTGGGTGCGATGAGGCCGATCAGGATGCCGAGGATGATCACGCCGGCGCCGGTCATGAACCACTCCCGTTCGGCGCTGTTGTGCAGCATCTGATTTTCCTGCTGCACCAATTCGTGTTCGTTCTCCAGGTCTACCAGGCGTTTCTTCAGGCGACTGTTCTCTTCCTGCAGCTGCAGCGGCTTGGCCGCCACGCGGCGCAGACGCTCCACTTCGGCGAGCAGCTTCTTGTGCTCTTTTTGCAGTTTGGCGTAGTCACCGCCGACGCTCTGCGCGGATTTCTGCAACTTGGCCAACTCCTCCTTGAGTCGGGCGTTTTCCGCTTCCAGCCTGGTCAGCTCCTTCTGTGCTGCGGCGAGGCGGTGACGGGCGATGGGTTTGGCCGTCAGGTATTGATTGAGCACCCAGCCCTCGGTGCCGTCCTTGAGCCGGACCCGGCTGTATTTTTCCTGGGTCTCGAGGACTTCCATGGCGGTCCCGCTGGGCAGGGTGCGCAGGATCTGGTATTGCGTGGAGGGCCCCGCGCGGAGGGTGATGATGATCTTGTCGACCACGTATTTGGTTTCGGCCTGGACGCCGCCGGCGAGCAGGAGGAGGCAGAGGGTGAGCAGTAGTCTTCGTGTCATGGTGCAACGGCCTTGTGCGGCGAGAGGTGAACCGGTCCCTTGTCCGGGCGTCCGTGAATGATACTCCATCGGCACAGGGGCTCGAAAGCCGCACGGGCCTGGCGTCCTGCCCCGGTCGCGCAATTGACCTCGCGTGCGGGATTGATATACTTTTCCGCCTGTTCAAGAGGGGGGCGTAGTGCGTCTTCGCCATCGGCGGGCACTGCGGCAGTGGAAGAATCCAATCGAGTAAAGGGTATTGGTTCATGACAAAAAGAAACAGAATTTTTGCGGCGCTCGTCGTCTTGTTGATGGGTGTGGGGGGCGTTCACGCGGCGGAGAAGAATATCGCCGGCAGCATGCGTCAGGGCGAGGGTGATCCCAAGGCCGGCAAGGAGAAGGCCGCCATGTGTGCGGGCTGCCATGGTGAGGACGGCATGAGTATCGACCCCACCAGCTTCCCCAACCTGGCCGGCCAGTATGCCGGTTATATCTACAAGCAGGTACGGGACTTCCAGTTGGAAAACCGCAGCGATCCCACCATGAGCTCCATGGCCTCCATGGTCACCGAGACCCAGGACCTGAAAGACATCGCCGCTTTCTTCTCCAGCCTGAAGACCATGAAGGGCACGCCGGGTGACGCCAAGCTGGCGAGCGAAGGCAAGGTCTTGTACTACAAAGGCAACAAGAAGCTGGGTGACTATGCGGCCTGTGTCCGCTGCCACGGCGAGAAGGGTAAGGGCAAGGACAAGAACAACGCCCTGTTCCCGATCATCGGGGGGCAGCAGAAGGCCTATCTCATCAAGCAGCTGAAAGACTTCAAGGCGGGCACCCGTGCCAACGACCCGGCCAGCATGATGGCCATGGTAGCCCAGGGTATGAGCGACAAGGAGATCAAGGCGGTGGCGGAGTATCTCTCCGGCCTTTGATCACTTTCGCAAGCCGGACGAGAAAACGCCCCGCAATGCGGGGCGTTTTTTTGCGCGACTGGATCGTCTGCGCAGCTGGCCGGAGGGGCCGCCGGCGATGGTCTCAGGTGAGCAGGAATTCCAGCAGGGCCTTCTGCGCATGCAGGCGGTTTTCCGCCTCGTCCCACACCACGCTCTGCGGGCCGTCGATGACCTCGGCGGTGACCTCTTCGCCACGGTGCGCCGGCAGGCAGTGCATGAACAGGGCATCGGGGGCGGCTAGGGCCATGAGATCGGCGTTCACCTGGTAGTCGGCGAAGACCTTTTCACGCTCACCCTGCTCCTCCTCCTGACCCATGCTGGACCAGACGTCGGTGACCACCAGGTCGGCGGCGGTGGCGGCCTCGGCGGGCGAGTCGACGAGCACGGCCCGGTCGCCGGCGCGGGCCAGGACGTCCGCGTCCGGCAGGTAGCCGGGCGGCGCGGCGATGCGCAGTCGAAAGCCATACTGGCGTGCGGCGTTGATGTAGGAGTGGCACATGTTGTTGCCGTCGCCGATCCAGGCCGCCGTCTTGCCCGTCATATCGCCGCGGGCCTCGTACCATGTCTGCATGTCGGCGAGCAGCTGGCAGGGGTGGTATTGGTCGGTGAGGGCGTTGATCACGGGTACCCGCGAGTGGGCAGCGAAGCGTTCCAGCTTTTCGTGTTCGAAGGTGCGGATCATGATGGCATCGCACATGCGTGAGAGCACGCGGGCGGAGTCTTCGATGGGCTCGCCACGACCGAGCTGGGTGTCCCGCGGCGAGAGAAAGATGGCATGACCACCGAACTGGGCCATGCCGGCCTCGAAGGAGACGCGGGTACGGGTGGAGGACTTTTCGAACACCATGCCGAGCACGCGATTCTGCAATGGCTGGTAGCGTTCGCCATTGCGCTGCAGGGTCTTCAGCTCGATGCCGCGCTGCAGGAGCGCGCGCAGTTGTTCAGCGGTGAGATCGTTGAGGGTGAGAAAGTGTTGCACGGCCACGACGGATAATCCTGCGTTGTTGGGCTGCCGGTTCAGGCAGTGAATCGACGGATGAGACGACTCAGGGTCTCGATCAATTGGGCGGCCTCGGCATCGCCGAGGATCAAGGGCGGCAGCAGGCGCACCACCTGCCCGGCGGTGACGTTGATCAGCAGGCCCTCTTCCAGCGCCTGGGACACCAGTTCACCGCAGGGGCGGTCCAGCTCGACGGCCAGCAGCAGGCCCTTGCCGCGGATCGACTGCACGGCATCGAT
>JANTGX010000086.1 GCA_024762755.1 Gammaproteobacteria bacterium | reverse complement strand
TCATTCGCGGATCAGCTCCTTGATCTGCTGGCGGTATTGGTCTTCGTAGCCGGGCAGATAGCCCTTGTGCACGTAGCGCACACGGCCGTCGCGGTCGAGGATGACGGTGGTGGGCATGGCCACCACATGGTACAGCTTGCTGACGCGGTTTTGCGTGTCGAGCAGTACCGGGAAGGTCACCGGGATCTCCTTGAGCAGGTCGAGGGCCGCCTGGCTGTCCTCCTCCACATTGACCCCGAGCAGGGTGAAGCCGAGGTCGCCGTAGCGTTCGTAGAGTTCTTCGAGCAGGGGCATCTCCTGCCGGCAGGGGGCGCACCAGGAGGCCCAGAAGTTGACCATCACCACGTCGCCGCGCAGTTCGCTGAGTTTGATGTTGTCGCCGCTGCGGTTCTTCAGAGTGAAGTCGGGGGCCGGGCTGCCGGCGTCCAGGGCCTGGGCCATGCCGGGCAGCCAGAGGGCCAGGCCGAGACAGGCGGAGAACAGGAGTGCGGTCAGGTTCTTCATGGGGATTACCTCTTTGCCATACGGATCAGAAAAAGATGCTGAGACCGGCGCTGGTCTCCAGGTTGTGGGCGGTCTTCTTGAAGCCCAGCAGGTCGATGTCGAAGATGTGGTCGCGCACATCCAGACGCAGTGCCAGCCAGTCGGTGGCGATGAAGCGGTAGCCGAAGCCGGCGTTGACGGTGAAGCGGTCGTCGCCGGCGAAGCGCGTGGAGCCGGCGCCGGCGACGACATACAGCGCCGTGCGGAAGGCCCAGCCGCGGCCGATGAAGCTCTCGCCGGGCAGCAGGTTGTAGCCCAGGGAGACGTTGTAGTAGCTGAGCTGGCGTTCGGCATCGGTGAGCAGGGGGGCACCGCCGCTGAGGCGCTCGTAGCTGGTCTCGGTGGTCTTGGAGCGCCCGTAGCTGGCCTCGAAGAACAGGCCCTCGGTGATGTGGTAGGCGAGGCGCGCGCCGATCACCGCATTGGCGCCGAAGTCCTCGGTGCTGAGCAGGCCGCCGAAGGCGGTGATCTCGAAGTCCTCCGTGTCCAGCTCGTCGATACCCACCACGCGGCGGTCGATCTTGGGCTCGATCACCTGTTGCTCGGCACCGCCGGCTTCCGCCGGCGTCTCCGCGGCGGCGGTGGTTGCGCACAGGCCCATCAGGGCGGTCAGAAGAAGAATGCGAAGCCGGCCTTCCATTCCAGATATTCCTTGTTGTCGTCGTCGCTGGCGAAGGCGACGTAGTGTCTGATTTCTGCACGCAGGATGAAGCGGCGGGAGAGCCAGCCGCGCAACCCCAGGCCCACGTGGGCGGTAAAGTCGTTGGTGTCCTTCGGCGGCACCAGGGTGGTGCGTGGGCGGGTGGCCAGATAGCCGCCGCCCAGATCGAAGAAGGGCGACACCCGCCAGCGCGGGAAGGGCTGCGACAGCAGGCTGACGTTGGCCAGATAGCTGCTGAAGTAGTCGCCCAGCACCTGTTCGCCCTCCAACTCTATCGACAGGCTCGGGGTAAAGGTGTAGCCGGCATAGAGGGTGATGGCGGGGGCGTCGTTGAACACCCCGCCGAGCAGGCCCATCTCCCAGCGTCGCTGGCTGAAGTCGCCGAGGGCGACCTCGTGCAGTTGCAGCGGCTGGCCGTCGGCGTCCAGGGTCCGTTCCAGTGCCGCGCGCGTCACCCAGCCCTCGCGGCCATCGGGGCTGCGCACCTTGAACCAGTCGGTGCGGCGCTTCAGCACCTGTAGCTTGCCGCCGCGCTCGGTGACGTGGAACACCGGATAGCCGACGCCGGGCCCGGTGTGCAGCTCGATGTAGGGCTCGGCCACCTCCGCCACGGCGAATTCCTCGGCGGCGGCCGCCAGCGTCGGCAGCGAGAGCAGCAGGGCCAGCAGCCAGGCGCCACGGCGGCAGAGAGGTCGGGGATCGGTGGTCACGAAGGCTCGGTCGGGGAATGCGTGGTGGGTTCTGTGTGGCTTCTTTGCCTAAGTCGCCCGTCGCCGGGCGTGGCCGCGTGATCGGTGTCACAGCCCGGCGTCATGCAGTTGTGGTTAGGACGTGGCGCCCATGTTACCCACTCCGTTTCCCTGCCACCAGCGTGGATTCGCTCATGGCGCGGCATCGAAGGGGTTGTTGAAGTACTGGGCGCCCATGTCGAGCCACTCGGCGATGAGGCGCAGTTCGGCGGCGGTCAGGTCGCCGGCGTGGCTGCCGCCGGGCAGGAACTTGTCCATGAAATAGCCGGCACGCGAGCCGTTGGCGGACATGGAGGGGCCGTTGGCGCGCACCGGTACGATGTCCACCAGGGGGATGGGCTGGCCGGTCACGGGATCGAGGACCAGCACCTCCTCGCCGGTGACCGGGTCGATGGTGGTCTGGAACAGGGGGTTGCCGTCACCGTCCACGGCGGGGACCTCGATGGTCTCGTCCACCAGTACGCCATTGTCGAGGATCTGCCGGTTGTCGTTGAACAGCAGCTCGCGATAGGACTTGAAGTGGTCGCTGTCCTGGTCCGAGGCGCCGTCGCCGAGGTCGAGCTGGGCATCGGGCAGGCGCGCCATGCCACCGGCATCCGCGTTGTTGTGGCAGGTGGTGCAGGTGCGGTCGGTGACGCCGTCGGCGGCGGTGCGCGGCAGGGACCAGAGGGGGTGGATGTGGTCTTCGTAGTTGACGATGCTGCGGCAGCTGGCCGCCCAGTTGGTCTGGCAGGCGGGCACCGTGGGCGCCGGGGTGGCGAGGTCGGCGTAGCGCAGGCTGAGGGTCGGGTTCGGCACGGCCACGGGGTTGGTCCACCAGTCGTCGTCGTAGGGGTTCATGGACGGGCTGAGAAAGACGCAGGCGGACTGGGCCAGGCTGCTGCCGCAGTGCGTGCGGATGCGGGTCTGCGCCATGGTCTCGCCCATCTCGGCGCTGAGGCTGGCATCGGTGCCGGCAAAGGCCAGGCCGCTGGTGGCGGCGCCGGTGTTGAGGGGCGTCGGATCGTCGGCGTAGCCGTGGGGCAGGGGGGCGCTGCCGTCCGCCGGGCTGTGGTCGTGGCAGCCGTTGCACTCGCGGGTCTCGCCGGCGCGCAGTTGTAGCCAGTTCTGGTGCCGGGCGCCGATGCGGCGGCCGTCGGCATCCACCACGCTGATGGCGAAGGCGATGTTGGCCGGCACCTTGACCAGCACCGAGCCGTCGGGCTGGATCGGGGCATAGCCGACGATCTCGCGCATGCCCTGCTGGCGGGAGCGGCCGAAGGCGCTGTTGTCCAGATCGAGCACGTCTTCCTCGGGGATGGAGACGGCCTTGACGATGCGCAGGAATCGCGCCGGGCGGTCGCTGGCGGGGGTCAGGCTGGGGTCGGCCAGGCTGGCCAGGTCGGGCACGGCGACACCGCCCACGCTGGCGCCGAGGGCATCGAAGTGGCCGTCCATGTCGTACACGCTGCGGATGTGCAGCAGGCCGACGTCCTCTTCGGCCAGTTTCTCGTCGAAGCCGAAGCCGACACCCTGGTCGTAGAGGATCTGCGGCGGGGTGCGCGGCGCCAGCACCACCGGCTCTTCGAAGACCATGCCCTCTTCCGGCACCACCACGGGCAGCTGGGTCTGCTGGTCGATGTCGAAGACGTAGATGCCATACAGGGGGAAGCCCTCGACGGCGTCGGCGGGGAGGTTCTCGGGGCAGGGCTGGTTGCGTGTGTCGGCGCCGTCGGTCACCTGGATGCGGCACTGGCTCCAGCTCACCAGGGCGCGATTGGTGCCGTCCCACAGGGGATGCACACTGCGGAAGCGGCCGGCGCGCGAGATGCTGGCGTCGCTGCGTACGTCGAGTTCGACGGCGGATTTGATCGCCCGGCCGCTCACCACGCCCTGGTTTGGCCAGGTGGGCTGGGTGTCGTCGGCGAACTGGGCGACGTCGATGAAGGCCGGCGCGCCGCCGCCGAGGGAGCCGGTGAAGGGCTTGAGCATGGCCAGCAGGCGGCCGTCCTCCAGTTCGCGGGGCTGGACGAACTGCACCGTGGCGCCGTCGCTGCCGACGGCGTGGTCGTGCACGCCGAAGACCGCGCGCAGGCCGGTGCCGTCGGGGCGGATGCGGTACAGGTTCATGGCGTTGCGGGCGCCGGCGTGGTCCCAGCGGGTGAACAGGATCTCGCCGCTGGAGAGCACCGTGGGGTCGAGGTCGTGGCTCTGGTTGAAGCTGATCTGCTGGATCCGGGTGCCGTCGGGGCTCATCACGTGCAGCTGCAGGGAGGGCTCGTTGCGGTCCTCGTCGAGGGCGCGGAAGCGTTCCTTGCCCTCTTCGTTGAGCACCGCGCCGCTGGTCTTCTGCCGGTTGGAGGTGAACACGATGCGCCCGTCCGGCAGGTAGGCGGGGGCCAGGTCGTCGCCCTCACCGGCCTTGATGTCGGAGGCGATGAGGCGCGTCGGGCAGCCGCCGAGGGTGGTGTCGAATTCGTAGATGTCCCAGGTGGGCTCTTCGGTGTCGTTGGGGTCGGGGTCGGGCAACAGGGCACTGAAGACGAGCTTGGTGCCGTCGTAGTTCGCCTCCAGGTCGCGCACGTCGCCCTGGCCCTGGGTCAGGCAGGCGGTGATGTTGCGCTCCGTGGCGGTGGGCGAGGCGCGGTCGCGGTACCAGATGTCGGCGCCGGCGGGGGCGTCGGGCATCACCAGCTGCTCGCGCAGGTCGGGGTCCACGGGCCGCTCGAGGCCGGTGTCGTCGTCCACCTCGGTGACCAGAGGGCGTTTGACGTAGGCCACGCCGAAGTCCTCCACCAGTTGTTCCTGTGGGTTTTGTGAGCAGGCGCCGAGTAGCAGGGCGCTGGTGGTGAGGGGGAGCAGGAATCTACGCATGGTCGACTCTTTACGGCAGCGGAAAAGGGGAACTTGAGACGGCACACGCCGGCCCAGCTAGATTGTTAACCGGAATGGGCGATTTCTGCCGCGATGTGGTTCACAAAGCGGGCATTCTAGCCAATCCAACCGCCTGAACCCTATGGGGGAAGACGCCCATTGCAGCCTTCGCCCTGCGTCCGTCGGCGGCATGGCCCCGCGCACGGGGTTTCGGTATAGTGCGGCCTTCGACTCCAGCCCCGTGGGAGAGTGTGGCGCAGGCCACCGCCGAAGGCGCAACCGCCCGGAATCGCTCAGGCAACAGGGACCGCGCGGGTTACCTGAGTCGACTCTGGAGAGAGGCCGGCCGCCCTGCGTGCCCGGCCCACCGAAGGGGCTCAAGCTCTCAGGTACACGGACAGAGGGGTGATGGCGGGTTCTACCGCCGCCCTTTCATGCGTTTCCGACAGAGGCCCGATCCATGTCCCCCGCCATGCCCCGACACACTCCGCTCTACTCGCAGCACCTGGCCAGTGGCGCCAAGCTGGTGAATTTCGCCGGCTGGGCCATGCCCATCCACTACGGCTCGCAGGTGGAGGAACACCACCAGGTGCGCCGCGACGCCGGCCTGTTCGACGTCTCCCACATGGTGGTGCTGGACGTCCTTGGCGCCGACGCACAGGCCTTTCTGCGTCGCCTGCTGGCCAACGACGTGGCGCGCCTGCGGGACCCCGGCAAGGCCCTCTACAGCTGCATGCTCGATGCCAGCGGCGGGGTGATCGACGACCTCATCGTCTACTTCGTGCGCGACGGCGAGTATCGCCTGGTGGTCAATGCCGCCACCCGTGACAAGGACCTGGCCTGGATCCGCCGGCAGGCCGCCGGCGAGGCGGTGACGATCCGTGAGCGCGACGACCTGGCCATGCTCGCCGTGCAGGGACCGCAGGCGCGGGACAAGACCTTCGCGGCCCTGGGCGAGGGCCTCGCCCCGGCCATGGATCTGCCGCCCTTCCACGCCGTCGAGTGTGGTCCGCTGTTCGTCGCCCGCACCGGCTACACCGGCGAGGACGGCTTCGAGATCATCCTGCCGGCGGCCCAGGCCCCGGCGTTGTGGGACGCCCTGCTGGCCGCCGGCGTGGCGCCCGCCGGTCTCGGCGCGCGCGATACGCTGCGCCTGGAGGCGGGCATGAATCTGTATGGCCAGGACATGGACGAGAGCACCTCGCCGCTGGTCTCCGGCCTGGCCTGGACCGTCGCCTTCGAACCCGCCGAGCGCGACTTCATCGGCCGTGCCGCGCTGCAGGCCGAGCGCGAGCGCGGACCGGCGCAGCGCCTGGTGGGCCTGCTGCTCGAGGGTCGCGGCGTGCTGCGCGCCCATCAACGGGTGTTCACGGACGCCGGCGAGGGCGAGATCACCAGTGGCGGCTTTTCGCCCACCCTGGGCCGGGCCATCGCCCTGGCGCGCGTGCCGGCGGCGGCCGGCGAGCAGGGCGAGGTGGAGATCCGCGGCAAGCGCCTGCCCGTGCGCCGGGTAGAATACCCCTTCGTGCGCCATGGCCGCGCCTGCATCGCCTAGAATCAAGTCCTCTTCAACAATCCACCGACCGACACCCTGCGTCCCTGATAAGGAGCCAGCATGACCCCGATCCCCAGCGAACTGCCCCTCGAACTCAAATACACCAAGACCCACGAATGGGTCCGTGACGAAGGCGACGGCAGCGTCACCGTCGGCATCACCGACCATGCCCAGGCCCTGTTGGGTGACATGGTCTACATCGAACTGCCCGATCCGGGCGACGCCCTGGAGGCCGGCGAAGAGTGCGCGGTGGTGGAGTCGGTGAAGGCCGCCTCCGACGTGTACGCCCCGGTCACCGGTGTGGTGATCGACGTCAACGGTGACCTGGAAGAGGCGCCGGAGACCGTCAATCGCGACCCCTATGGCGACGGCTGGCTGTTTCATATGAAGCTGGAGGATCCGGCGGAGCTGGATGGCCTGCTGGACGCCGAGGCCTACGCCGAGATGATCGCCGAAGAGGAATAGGCATGCCCTTCATCCCGCATACCGTGGCCGACACCGAGGCCATGCTCGAGGCCTGCGGCGTGACCACCCTCGAGGCGCTGTTCGACGAGATCCCGGCCGAGCTGCGCGCCGCGGCGCTGGACGGCATTCCCGCCGGCCGCGACGAGCTGGCCGTGAGCCAACGGCTCGCCGCGCGCGCCGCGCAGGACGCCCAGCCCCTGTGCTTCGCCGGTGCCGGTGCCTACCAGCACCACATCCCGGCGGCGGTGTGGGAGATCACCACCCGTGGCGAGTACTACAGCGCCTACACCCCCTATCAGGCCGAGGCCAGCCAGGGCACCCTGCAGCTGCTGTACGAGTTCCAGAGCATGCTGGCCGAGCTGACCGCCATGGAGGTGGCCAACGCCTCCCTCTACGACGGCGCCTCGGCCCTGGCCGAGGCGGTGTTGATGGCGGTGCGCGCCAATCGCAAATCCAAGTCACGCCGCATCCTCCTGCCGCGCACGGTGCACCCGCGCTACCGCGAGGTCGTGGCGAGCATCGTGCGCCACCAGGGCATCTCCTTGGAACTGCTCGATTTCGACGCCAGCGGCGGCCATGTCGAGGCCGATTCCCTGCCCGCCGAGCCCGGCGACTTCACCGCCCTGGTGATCCCCCAGCCCAACTACTTCGGCGCCCTGGAAGACAGCGACGCCCTCACCGACTGGGCCCATGCGCATGGCGCGTTGGTCATCGGCGTGGTCAATCCCACGGCCATGGCGGTGATCTCCCCGCCGGGGGAATGGGGGCAACAGGGGGCGGACATCGTCTGCGGCGAGGGCCAGCCGCTGGGTATCCCGCTGGCCTCCGGCGGCCCCTACTTCGGCTTCATGTGCTGCAAGCAGAAGCACGTGCGGCAGATGCCCGGGCGCATCATCGGTGCCACCGTGGACCTCGAGGGACAGCGCGGCTACGTGCTCACCCTGCAGGCGCGCGAGCAGCACATCCGCCGCTCCAAGGCCACGTCCAACATCTGTACCAACCAGGGCCTGATGACCACCGCCGCCACCATCTACATGAGCGTGATGGGCCCCGAGGGCCTGGCCCGTGTGGCCCGCCAGTGCCACGCCAACACCCGCGCCCTGGTGCAGCGCCTCGGTGCCATCGACGGCGTCGAGACGCTGTTCACGCGCCCCGCCTTCCACGAGGCCGTGCTGCGCCTGCCGCGCCCGGCGGCCGAGGTGCTGGATGCCCTCGCCGAGCGCGGCATCCTCGGCGGCGTGGACCTGGCCGCCGATTACCCGGCACTGGGCAACGCCCTGTTGGTGTGCGCCACCGAGACCCGCAGCGAGGCCGACATCGACGCCTACGCCACCGCCCTGCGCGAGGTGCTGGGTGCGTGAATTCATTGGCCACAGAGTCATAGAGGGACACAGAGAAAGCCTTTTTCATTGTCTCCGTGTTCTCTGTGACTCTGT
>JANTGX010000085.1 GCA_024762755.1 Gammaproteobacteria bacterium | reverse complement strand
GGGGAAAATCGCATAAAATCAAGGCCGGCAGGGCCTGGGGGTGCGTCTGGTGTCTCCCGATTGTCGGGGGCTGTGCGAGGAGGAACGGAACGGTGCCGGGTGGCGTGTCGCGAGGCGCGACAATGGTGCGTTTCGGAGTCGCAGGCCGGAAAGGCGCGTTTTCCGGGGCCGGAAAAAATGAAAGCCTTGGCTTGGCCAAGGCTTTCACTCCCCCTCCCTCTTTACGGTAGGAGATCATACGCGTTGGTCGTGGGCGGGCAAATAGTTTTTTCCGCGAGTCTTGATTCACTTAATTCAAAAAATGGATTTCAAAACGAGTTTTCTCGGCACCATCGGTCACCTACCCTGCGCCCGGCGGGCCGGGTGGACCAACACACTCGTCGAGACAAAAAAGGGCGAATGGCACATTCCTGGTGGTAATTGTGCAATATTTCTTGACTTTGTGGCGCGCTGCCGCAGAATCAGTCACATCACGCCGCCAAGTCCAATGGGGGTATTCGAGGTGGGGCACTGACGATGCATCAAGGGTTTAGCAGTCGGCAGGTCATGTCCATTACCGGTCTCTCGCGCCGGCAGTTGAGCTATTGGCGCAAGACGGGCTTGCTGGTCCCCACGTGCCGCACGAGCGGCGGCCATGCCCGCTATTCCTTTCTCGACCTGCTTGCGCTGAAGACGGCGAAACGCCTCATCGACGCCGGCGTCTCGGTGCAGCGCCTGCGCAAGAGCCTCACCGCCTTGCTCGCTTTTCTGCCGGGTTGTCGTGTGCCCCTCAGTGAATTGTCCCTGGTGGTCACGGGTGACGTCATCCTGGTGCTGCACGGCGAGAGCGCCTTCGAGGCCCTCACCGGCCAGGAGTGGATCCTACCCGTCGCCAGCCTGGAACGGCAGGTCGCCCAGCTGCAGCCACAGCCGCAGCAGGGGAGTCTGTTCGCAGAGGCCGAGTTCGCCGAGCCGGCCGATAGAGACCGCGGCGTCGCATGAGCGAGTCCCACGCCATGCACATCATCGCCGTGGCCAATCAGAAGGGCGGCTGCGGCAAGACCACCACGGCGATCAATCTGGCCGCCAGCCTGGCACAGAAGGGGCATCGCACGTTGCTGGTGGACGCCGACCCGCAGGGGCATGCCTCCCTCGGCCTGGGCGGCCGTCGGCAGGACGAACCGGGCCTGTACGAGGTCTTCGCCCTGGACTTCCCCCTTGCCGAGGCGATCCTGCCCAATCTGTCGCCCCGCCTCGACCTGGTCCCCGCCACCATCTCGTTGGCCGCCATCGAACAGCGCTTGGGCAAGCTGCCGGGCCGCGAGCGCCAGCTGAGCCATCATCTCGCCGGGGTGGCCGATCATTACGACTACGCCATCATCGATTGCCCGCCGGCCCTCGGCCTGCTCTCCATCAATGCCATCCGGGCCGCGCACCGGGTCCTCGTGCCGGTGGACATGGGCCTGTTTGCCGTCGATGGCATCGAACGCCTGAGCGAGACCGTGGCCCTGGTGGCGAAGAAATACGCCCTGGCCATCGAGCTCAATATCCTGCCCTCCCTGGTGGATCGGCGTACCCGGCTGAGCCGCAAATTCCTCCTCGGAATCTGGGAGCGCTATCGGGACCAGGTCCTGCCACTGATGATCCACCACACCGTGCGTCTCAAGGAGTCGGTGTGCGAGGGACAGTCCATCGTCGAATACGCCCCCGACTCGGCGGCCGCACAGGACTTCGGCGAGCTGGCCGACGAGATCGTGCGCCGACGGCAGCAGAACCAGGCGGCGGCGCAGACCGATCTCTCCTGGTTGCTCGATCACCTGCCGGCAGAGGAGGACGCCGAGGCGCCGGCCCGGGTACCGCCGGCGAGGCCCGGCCTGCAACGGGTGGTGCTCAGCTACCGGAGCCACGGCCGGACGGTGCAGGTGGCCGGCGACTTCAACCAGTGGCAGCCGGACGACGGCGTGCAGACCCTGCGCGAGGGCGACATCGTGCGCAAGGTGTTGTATCTCGCCCCCGGCGAATACCAGTATCGTCTGGTGGTGGACGGCAAGTGGCGCAACGACCCGACGAACAGCCGCCAGGCCGTCAACAGCCTGGGCGTGTGCAATTCCATCCTGCGCGTCGCGCGCGGCCACGATCTGCCGCGCGGCGGCCATCAGACCCCTTCCAACGAGGCCCGCCCATGATTGCCGAAGAGACCCTCGATTCCCGCCGCCGCCTGGCGGAGATCGGTCACCACTTTCTCAGCGACGCCGACGAGGCGCCTTCCCCCTGGCAGGAGACGCGGATCACCCCGCTGTTGCTGGTGGCGCGTGAGGACGACTTCATCGCCTACCGCCTGCAGGATGCCCTCGAGGCACGCGGTCATCGCTGTGCCGTGTTGAATATCGAACAACAGCAGCGCCGCGCCGGCCAGGCTGGCCAGCCGGCGCCCGAGGTCTGCCTGCTGCCGCTGACCGCCGTCGAGGGCACCTTGGCGGTGGCCGGCGAGTGTCTGCTGATGGCGGTGCCGGCCTGCCTGGCCGGGGTACGCCTGGCCTACCATCACCTGGCCCAACTGGCGGAGCAGGGGCGGCGGGTCCGCCTGCAGGTGATCATGCTGGATGCGCGCAGCGAGGCCCACGGCCGACGCTGTTTCGACTTTCTGCGCGATGCGGCGCAGTCCCTGTTGTCACTGGAGCTGCATTGTCTCGGCGTGCTGCCGGCGCAGACGGTGGTGGACGACCGGGCTGGCGAGGGGGTGGAAGAGAAAGACGCGGAGGCAGCGATGGACGAGGTAGTGGCCGGCCTGTTGCCCCTGACCGGCGCGGCGGGGGCCTGCCTGGCGTCCTGAGGCCGGGGGTACCGCCACTCGAAATCTCACGGGCGTGACGGGGGCGTCAGGCCGGGCAGGCTAGCCGTTCGTCGTCGATGGCCTGTGGCAGGGCGATACCGAAGCCCTGTGCCAGGTCGACGCCGATGGTCTGCAGGGTCGCCAGTACCGTTTCATTCTCGACGAACTCGGCGATGGTGCGCAGCCCGGCAACGTGGCCGATCTCGTTGACCGCCTGGACGATGGCGTAGTTCATGGGGTCGCCGACGATGTCGCGCACGAAACCCCCATCGATCTTCAGATAGTCCACGGGGATGGCCTTGAGGTAGGAGAACGAACTCAGCCCGGAGCCGAAGTCGTCGAGGGCGAAGCTGCAGCCGAGATCGCGGATGCCGTGGATGAAGTCCACGGCCAGCTGGAGATTGGAGATGGCGGCCGTCTCGGTGATCTCGAAGCAGAGGATCTGCGGCGGTAGTTCGTTGTCCTCGAGGAGCTGGCGCAGGTAGGCGAAGAATTCCGAGTCGTCCAGCGAGGCGCCGGAGAGGTTGATGAAGAAGATGCCCATGGCGTCCAAGTCCTGCACCTCGCGGTATTGCGTGGCCAGGTGCTCGATGGCCGCCTTCACCACCCAGCGGTCGAGCAGGGTCATGATGCCGTAGCGCTCGGCGGCGGGGATGAAGGCGCCGGGCAGGATCAGCTTGTCGTCGTCGTCCAGCATGCGGACGAGGAACTCACTGTGCAGGCGCTCGCCCTGGCCCGTTTCCAGGCTCAACATGGGCTGGCGATAGAGCACGAAGCGTTCGCGTTCCAGGGCCTCCTTGATGCGGGCGACCCAGCGCATTTCGTTGTGGCGGTGTTGCAGTTCGCTGTCGTCGTCGAGATAGACGTGCACGCGGTTGCGGCCCTTGTCCTTCGCCGTGTAGCAGGCCATGTCGGCGGCACTGAGAACCTCGGCCACGCCCCGCGCCTCGGCGGTGATGGGCGTCATGCCGATGCTGACCCCGATGCTGAAGGTCTTGTCCTCCCAGACGAAGCGGAAGTTGGCCACGGCCTTGCGCAGCCCCTCGGCGATCTGCTGCGCCTGATCCAGTGGGCAGCCCTCCAGCAGCAGGCCGAACTCATCGCCGCCCAAACGGGCGAGGGTGTCGTGGCTGCGGATCTTGTCGCGCAACACCAGCGCCAGCTGGCTGAGCAGTTGGTCGCCGGCCTGGTGACCGCAGGTGTCGTTGATGACCTTGAATTGATCGAGGTCGAGGTAGAGCACGACGTGGGTCTCCTCGCCCTCGCGCGCGCTGCGCAGGGCCTCCTGCAGGCGACGGTCGAACTCGTGCCGGTTGACCAGCCCGGTGAGGGGGTCGTGGTAGGCGAGGTGGTGGATGGTGGCCTCGGCGAGGCGGTGGGAGCGGCGTAGCTCGGCCTCGCGCAGCTCGCGCTCGATGGCCGGCACCAGGCGCGTCAGGTTGTCCTTCATGATGTAGTCGTGGGCGCCCATCTTCATGGCGGACACGGCGATGTCCTCGCCGATGCTGCCGGAGACGATGATCACCGGCAGGTCTGCGCCGGTCTCCTTGACGATCTGCAGGGCGTCCTCGGAGCTGAAACTGGGCATGTTGTGATCGGTGATCACCACGTCCCACACGTGCTGCTGCAGGGCACTCTCCAAATCGGCGGCGTTCTGCACGCGCAGACTGCGCGGATCGTAACCACTGCGCCTCAGCTCCCGAATCAGGAGCAGGGCGTCGTCTTCGGAATCCTCGACGATGAGTACCCGCAAGGGGTTGCCCATGTGACTACCCCCCGGCCCTTCCTGGGGCCTCGTTGAGGACCAGCCAATAGAGCCCGAGTTGGCGCACCGCCTCCATGAACTGATTGAAGTCCACGGGCTTGCGGATATAGCTGTTGGCGCCACTCTCGTAGCTGCTGACGATGTCGCGTTGTTCGTTGGAGGTGGTGAGGATGACCACCGGCAGCAGGCGGGTGCGCTCGTCGCTGCGCAGGCGCTTGAGCACCTCGAGGCCGTTGATCTTGGGCAGTTGCAGGTCGAGGAGGATGACCTGGGGGAGATCGGCGGGATCGCGATCGGCATAGCGGCCTCTGCAGAAGAGGTAGTCCAGGGCCTCTTCACCGTCACGCGTGACGACCACCTCGTTGAGGATGTTGTTCTTCTTCAGCGCCCGGAGCGTGAGGGCTTCGTCGTCCGGGTTGTCTTCGACAAGGAGGATGATTTTGTCCGGCATGGCGTGGTCCCTCGCAATTCGTAATCCAATAACCCAGTCGGCTGCTCAGAAACCGGCAGGAGACTGGATCAGACTCTACCACAACTTTGGGGGGTATCAATCGCCAGTTTGCCCCTGGGGCGGGGCCTCACGCAGGGCCTGTAAGACGGCCTCCAGTTGTTTCTCTTCGCTGTCGTCCTGGGCCGTCTCCTCGGGCAGGCGGTGCAGGGTGGCGATCGTCAGGCGCAGGTGTTTCATGTGCCGGCGGCAATAGAGGCACATGAGCAGATGCAGGCGGAAACCGGTGCGCTGCCAGGGGGAAAGGGCATGCTCCAGGTAGTCGCTGGCCTGTTCGGTGATGTCCCGGCAGGAGGGCATGATCTTCATCGTTGCTGATACTCGTCGATGGCCGCCTGAATGCGGCTGCGGGCTCGGTGCAGAAGCACCCGTCCATTGGACTCGGAAACCTCGAGAATCTTACAGATTGTGGGCATATCCAGATTCTGCATGTCGCGCAGGGTGAGGGCGGCCCGCTGCATGGGTGGCAGGGCCTCGATGGCACCGTCGACGACGGCGCGCAGTTCTCGGCTGGCCAGGAGGTCGTCCGGGGTATCGGCATGCCAGGCCGGGGGGGGCACGGCCCAGTGGCCGTCGCTGCGGAATCGGCCAGGATCCAGACTCGGCCGGTCCTCCAGCATGGCATCGAGGCTGACCGAGCGCGATTCGTGGCGCAGGCGCGATTTGGCCGTGTTGCTGGCGATGCGCAGGATCCAGGTCTTCAGGCTGGAGCGGCGCTCGAAGCGGGGCAGGGCGCGCAGCACCGCCATCCAGGCCTCCTGTGCCACCTCGTCGGCAAAGGCATCACCGACGATGGCCCGCGCCAGGTGGATCATCAGCCCGTGATAGGCGTGCACCAGCTGGGCATAGGCGGCCTCGTCGCCGGCCAGCAGCCGGGGGATGAGTTCGTCGTCGCTCGGCAGGGGGCGGCTCACGGTAATGTTTGGCCTGTTGTGGCGTCAGGGAGGGGTGCCGGCACATTCTGCCCGCCGTCCGAGCCCCGTGGCAAGCGGTGCCCCGCGGTGGGGCGGATCGTTGCTAAGATGCCAATCACCCCCGATGGGCGCCGCCCGGCGGCGCCGACAATCCCCAGAGACCGAGGAAATACCATGCTCGAGACCCTCCCCCGACTGGAACAGACTGTCTTCCCGCCCTTGACCCGTGAGGGCGTGGATACCCTGCAGGTCAACCTCGGCTACCGCTGCAACCAGCAGTGTCTGCACTGTCACGTCAACGCCGGGCCCAAGCGCGAGGAAAACATGCAGGCCGAGACCGTCGATACGGTGCTCGCCTACCTCGCCGCGGCCGACATCACCACGCTCGACCTCACCGGCGGCGCGCCGGAGATGAATCCCCACTTCCGTCGTCTGGTGCGTACCGCGCGTGCCCGCGGGGTGCACGTCATGGACCGCTGCAACCTGACCATCCTGGAGGAGCCGGGGCACGAGGATCTGGCCGAGTTCCTCGCCGCGCAGGGGGTGGAGGTGGTGGCCTCACTGCCGTGTTACAGCGAGGCCAACGTGGATGGTCAGCGCGGCAAGGGGGTGTTTGCCGCCAGCATCCGTGGGCTGCAACGGCTCAACGCCCTCGGCTATGGCCAGGGCGACAGCGGCCTGCGCCTGAGCCTGGTCTACAACCCCGGCGGGGCCTTTCTGCCACCCGCCCAGGCCGCCCTCGAGGCCGACTACAAGCGGCGTCTGGACGAGGACTTCGGCATCCACTTCGACCAGCTGCTGACCCTCGCCAACATGCCCATCCAGCGCTTCGGCAGCAGCCTCATCTCCAAGGGTCAGTTCGACGACTACATGGCCCTCCTGCAGGGCGCCCACAGCGAGGCCAACCTGGCCACGGTGATGTGCCGCAACCTGCTCAGCGTGGACTGGCGTGGCTATGTCTTCGACTGCGACTTCAATCAGATGCTCGGCCTGCCCCTGCAACAGGGAGGCAAGGCACGCAGCCACTTGAGCGAACTCATGGGGGTCGACCTGCGCGGGGCGCCCATCGTGGTGCGTGGCCACTGTTACGGTTGCACCGCCGGCCAGGGCAGCTCCTGCGGGGGTGCCCTGGCCTGAATACGTCCATGCGCCCCGCCATCAGCGTCATCGTGCCCATGCTCGACGAGGCCGCGGGCATCCAGGCCACCCTGCAACCCCTGCAGGCCTGGCGTGCCGCCGGCCACGAGGTGCTGGTGGTGGACGGCGGCAGCCGCGACGCCAGTGTAGAACGGGCCGCCCCCCTGGCCGATGCGGTACTGCACGCCGGCCGTGGCCGCGCCCGGCAGATGAACCACGGTGCCGCCGCGGCCCGCGGCGAGGTCCTGCTCTTCCTGCATGCCGACACACGCCTGCCGGCGGATGCCCTGTGCGCCCTGCAGCCGGCCCTCGCGGCGGGGGCCGGCTGGGGGCGTTTCGACGTGCGCCTGTCGGCCCGTCGGCCCCTGTTTCGTCTGCTCGGCGCCCTGATCAACCTGCGCTCGCGTCTCACCGGCATCGCCACCGGCGACCAGGCCATCTTCGTCCGCCGCGCCTGGTTCGAGGACCTCGGCGGCTACCCCGAGATACCGCTGATGGAGGACGTCGCCCTCAGCCGCAGCCTGAAACGGCGTGCCCGACCGGCCTGTCTGCGCACCCGGGTGACCACCTCCAGTCGGCGCTGGGAGGAGCACGGCCCCTGGCGCACCATCGTGCTCATGTGGCGCCTGCGTTTCGACTACTGGCGCGGTGTCGATCCCGCCCGTCTGGCGCAGCGCTATCGGACCCGCCGGGCGGAACGGGCCTGATGTCGACCGCGCCGGCCACCCTGTCGTTTCCGCAGGCGCGCATTCTGGTCTTCTGCCGCGCCCCTCAGCCGGGCCGGGTGAAGACCCGCCTGGCGCGGCACATCGGCGACACCCACGCCACCGCCTGCCATCGGGCCCTCGCCCGGCACACCCTGGCCACCGTCTGCAGGGCCGGGCTGGCCCCGGTGCAGCTGTATGGCACCCCGCACACCCGCCACCCCTTCTTCGCCGAATGCGCCGCGCGCTGGCCGTTGAGTCTGCACGAGCAACAGGGCGAGGACCTGGGGGCGCGCATGCACGCGGCCCTGCACGCGGCACTCGATGAGGCGGAATCCGCCCTGGTGATCGGCACCGACTGCCCGTTGCTCACGGCCGACGACCTGCGCCGGGCCCTGGAGCTGCTGCAGGCGGGCCGGCCGGCGGTGCTGGGCCCGGCGGAGGATGGCGGCTACGTCCTGCTCGGCCTGCGGCGCAGCGACGCCGGCCTGTTTCGTGACATCCCGTGGGGCACCGCGGCGGT
>JANTGX010000084.1 GCA_024762755.1 Gammaproteobacteria bacterium | reverse complement strand
ACGCTTGCGCGGTGGCGAATCGATCGCCCTGGTCTCCGATGCCGGTACGCCGCTGATCAGTGATCCGGGCTTTCCCCTGGTGCGCGCCTGCCACGCGGAGGGCGTGCGGGTGGTGCCGGTGCCAGGCCCCAGTGCCCTGATAGCGGCGCTCTCGGTGGCGGGGCTGCCCACAGACCGATTTCGGTTCGAGGGGTTTCTGCCGCGCCGCGCGTCGGCCCGTGCCGAGCGGTTGAACGCTCTGGCCGCTGCTACCGAGACCCTGGTCTTCTACGAATCCTCGCACCGTATCGAGGAGACGCTGCAGGCGCTGGTCCGTGCCTTCGGCAGCGAGCGCCCTGCCACCCTGGCGCGGGAGCTGACCAAACTGCATGAGACCCTCCTGACCGGAACCCTGGGGGAGATCCTGGCGGCCGTCGAAGCGGACGAGAATCAGCGCAAGGGCGAGTTCGTGCTGGTGGTCGGCGGGGCGCCGTCGCGCGAGACCAAGGGCTTCGAGGTGGGCCTGGAGGCATTGCTCGAGGCCCTGCTGGAGGAGCTTCCCTTGAAGCGCGCTGTGGCCGTTGCCGCCCGACTGAGCGGGGAGAAGAAGAACCGCGTCTACCAGTTGGCGCTGGACCTGAAGGGAGTACACGCCGGTAATTGAGTGGGAATTCCGGACTCCCATGCTTGTCAAAGAATTGGCAAGCCAATAGGGTTGCACTTGGGAGTTGGCCAGACGACCGCTGTCGCTTTCGGCGATGGAGGAAAGTCCGGACTCCGCAGGGCAGAGAGCCAGGTAACGCCTGGGCGGCGCGAGCCGACGGAAAGTGCCACAGAAAACAGACCGCCCAAGTCTTTCGTTCGCGCGGAAGGCCGGCAAGGGTGAAAAGGTGCGGTAAGAGCGCACCGCGCCCCTGGTAACAGGGGTGGCAGGGTAAACCCCTCTCGGAGCAAGACCAAATAGGGAAACATGCCACTGGCAGCCCGTGGCCCGCGGGTGTTTCCGGGTAGGTCGCACGAGGCGTCCGGCGACGGACGCCCCAGATGAATGGTCGTCCTCGACAGAATCCGGCTTATCGGCCGGCTCCCGCTGGTGGCCTCCTGCCGATTGGCAGGAGGCGGACACCAGTTCTCCTGAATTCCCCCTTTCCTTTTTCCTTTTGTGTCGCCGATGACGGACAGTTCACGGTCGGATCATGGCGATTTCTTGAGAATCTACTTTAACTAAAGGGCTTACCGGTCTGTTTTTCCTGGTCTTTAGCAGCTTTTGTATTATGCTGTAAGTGTCTGAGTTGCAAAGCATTTTTTCGCAGCTCCTCCTTGACCGATGGGCGCAGGACTCCTAGTATTGGTGGGAAGTGGGGAGTCGTGGGGAAAAATGGGGCAAAAGCCCTAACCCTGATTCCCCGAACCGAAGGGGGAGTCGGTCGCCGTGTTCTTTTCCGGCATCAGCACACTGAATCTGGACGCCAAGGGGCGTATGGCTATCCCGGCCAGGTACCGGGCTGCCCTGGATGAGTGCTGCGAGTCGCGCGTGGTCGTGACGGTCAACCCCTCTCGCGACCGCTGCCTCTGGCTCTACCCCGAGGACCACTGGCTCAAGGTCGCGGAGCGGGTGGCGCGAATGAACCCCATGGACCGTAGCCAGGCGGCGATGCAGCGCCTGCTGCTCGGCTATGCGTCGGAGCAGGAGATGGACAAGCAGGGGCGGATTCTGCTCTCCAGCGAACTGCGCGAATACGCCGGCTTGGACAAGAAGGTCTCCATGCTCGGCCAAGGCTCGCGCTTCGAGATCTGGGATGCCGGCAAGATGCCGCTCGAGCATGAGCAGTGGAAGGAAAATGCCGCCGAGGCGGCGGCGGAGAACCCGGAGCTGTTCGCAGATCTTCCGCTGTGACGGTGTCCGAGAACGTACACAGCCCGGTTCTGCTGGACGAGGCAGTCGAGGCATTAAATATCCGGTCGGAGGGCATCTATGTCGACGGCACCTTCGGTCGCGGCGGGCACAGCAAGGCGATCTTGCGGCGTCTGGGCCCGGAGGGGCGGTTGATCGTATTCGACAAGGACGAGGTGGCATTGAAGGCAGCGCAGACACAGTTTGGGAACGATCCGCGCCTGCATGCGGTGCAGGGCAGTTTCGCGCGCCTGTCCGAGGTGGCTCGGGAGTTGGGTGTGGTAAGACGGGTGGACGGCCTGTTGCTGGATCTGGGGGTCTCTTCGCCCCAACTGGACGAGCCAGCGCGCGGCTTTAGCTTCATGCAGGAAGGGCCGTTGGACATGCGCATGGACCGCTCCACCGGGCAGAGCGCGGCCGAGTGGCTGGCGACCGCCGCGGAGGACGAGATCGCCCAGGTGATCCGCGACTATGGCGAGGAACGCTTTGCCCGGCGGATTGCGCGCGCGATCGTGCGCGAGCGGGTGGCCGCGCCGCTGCAGACCACCGGTGAGTTGGCGGCATTGATCGAAAAGGCAGTGCCGGCACGCGATCCGCACAAGCATCCGGCGACTCGCACCTTTCAGGCGATTCGTATCCATATCAATAGAGAGCTCGACGATCTTCGCGAGGTGCTCGCGCAGTCGCTGGACGTGCTGGCCCGCGGCGGCCGCCTGGTGGTGATCAGTTTTCACTCGTTGGAAGACCGCATCGTCAAGCAATTCATGCGCGAGCAGGCGCGAGGGCCCCGGTTGCCCAAGGGGGTGCCGGTGCAGCACGAGCAGCTGCAGGGTCGGCTGCGCCTGGTGGGCAAGCCGGTGAAGCCGAGTGAGGCCGAGGTGGCGCGTAATCCCCGCGCGCGCAGCGCGGTGATGCGGGTCGCGGAGGTGGTGGCATGACCCGGGCGGCCGCGGTATGGCTCGGCGTTGCGGTATTCGCCGTGCTGGGTAGTGCGATCGGTGTGGTGTATGCCAAGGCCGAATCCAGGGCGCTGTTCGTCGAGTTGCAGAAGGCGCGCAGGCACCACGAGGAGGCGAGCATGGAATGGGGGCGTCTGCAGCTGGAGCTCGCCAGCACCGGCAGCCTCGAAGAGGTGATGCGGGCCTCTGCGGGGAGGCTGCACATGCGCGCGCCCCAGCCAGAGAACGTGGTGGTGGTCGAATAATGGCCGGCAAGCGCGCAAAGCGGGCCAAGCAGGTGCGGGAGCGGCCGACCGCGCTGCCGAGCTTCGTGCTGCGGCGTTATGGGGTCCTGGGGATCTTTGCCCTGGTTGCGGCGGTGTTGGTGTGGCGCGCGGTCGACCAGCAGATCCTGGAGAAGGATTTTCTCCAGTCCGAAGGCGCCGAGCGTTATCTCGACAGGGTCACCATCGAGGCTCATCGCGGCCTGATCACGGACCGGCGGGGCGAGGTGCTGGCCCTGAGTACGCCAGTGGATTCGGTGGCCGCCAATCCGCGGGTGCTGACGCCCGATACGCCGCAATTGGCTGAATTGGCCAAGGCGCTCGATATGCGGTTGCGCGACTTGCGTCGTCTGCTGCAGCGCAATGCGCACCGTCACTTCGTGTATCTGAAGAAGCGCCTGCCGCCGGGGCGGGCAAAATACGTGCTCCAGGTGGCGCGGGCGTTCGATATCGCAGGCGTCCACCTGGAACGCCGCGACCGCCGCTACTACCCGACGGGCGAGGTGTTCGCACACGTGCTCGGGTTCACCAATGCCGAGGACAAGGGTCAGGAGGGACTGGAGCGGGCCTACGATGCGGAACTGCGAGGCGAGGCGGGCGTCAAACTGGTGTTGCGCGATGGCAGGCGCCGCGTGGTCGAGGACGTCGAGAACATCCGCTCGCCACGGGATGGGCAGAACCTGTCGCTGGCCCTCGATGGTCGTCTGCAATACATCGCCTATCGCGAACTCAAGGCCGCCGTGCATCGCCATCGCGCCATCGGCGGGTCCGCCGTGCTGTTGGACGTGCGTACCGGCGAGGTGCTGGCGATGGTCAACCAGCCTGGCTACAACCCCAATGCCAGCCGCTCGAACCGCAACGGCCGGCTGCGCAATCGTGCGGTGACCGACATCTTCGAACCCGGATCGACCATGAAACCTTTTGCCGTGGCCGCCGCCCTGGAGCAGGGCGTGGTCAAGCTCGATTCGCAAATAGAGACCGGCCCGGGGTATTTCCGGGTGGGTAACTTCACCGTGCGTGATCACCACGACCTCGGGACCATCGACCTGACGACACTGCTTGCGCGCTCCAGCAACGTGGGTGCGGCCAAGCTGTCGCTGATGCTCGACAAGGCCGGCTGGTGGCGGGCGCTGGACGAACTGGGGTTCGGCAAGGCGCCGGGGACGGGTTTCCCCGCCGAGAGCGGCGGTCGCCTGCCGTATTTCCGCGAGTGGGTGCCGGTGGACCAGGCGACCCTGGCCTATGGCTACGGCGTCTCGGTCTCTACCCTGCAACTGGCCCAGGCCTACGCGGTGCTGGCCCACGACGGGGTCGCGCTCCCAGTTTCGCTGTTGCGGCGCGAACACCCGCCCAAGGGCACAAAGGTATTCAGCGAGACCAAAGCGAGAGCGGTGCGCCATATGCTCGAGGCGGTAGTGGCCGAGGGGGGTACTGCTCGCGAGGCGGCGGTTCCCGGTTACCGCGTGGCGGGCAAGACGGGGACTGTCAAGAAGCTCGATCGCTTCGGTGGCTATTCGGAGAAACGCTATCGCGCCGTGTTCGTCGGTATGGCACCTGCCACGCGGCCGCGTCTGGTGTTGGCGGTGATGGTGGATGAGCCCCGTGGCAAGCAATACTACGGCGGAGACGTGGCCGCACCGGTGTTTGCCAAGGTCATGCGCGAGGCGCTGCGCCTGCTCAATGTGCCACCCGATGCGCTCAGTCGGCCGCAGGTTCGGCTGGCCCAGGCCGGGGGAGGTCGCTGATGGCGTCGCGTCCCGATGGCAAGGCCCTGTTGTTGGGCGATCTGGTGCACGGCATCATCGACCCCGGCGAGTTTGCGCGCCTGGTCGTCAGCGGCGTAGCCCAGGACAGCCGCGAGGTATCCGAGGGTGGCTTGTTCCTGGCCGTTCGAGGGCAGGCGAGTCACGGCATGAATTATTTCGACCAGGCCGTCGAGGCGGGGGCCTGCTGTGCGCTGGTCGAGCCGGGCGACCGCTGGGACCTGGCGAGCCTGATGCGGGCGGCCGCCGATACCCCCATTCCGGTGTTGCCGGTGGAGGGCCTCGGGCGCAAGGCGGGTGTCATTGCGGCCCGATTCTTCGGCCAGCCGGGCCAGACCCTGCGCGTGGTAGGCGTGACCGGCACCAATGGCAAGACCAGCATCAGTCATTTCCTCGCGCAGGCCCTGTCGCGCTGGGTTCCCGCCGGTGTCATGGGGACCCTTGGCAATGGTCCGGTCGGCCATCTGGAATCGGCCACTCACACCACGCCGGATGCGGTTTCATTGCAGGCTGAGTTGGCGCGTCAGTCACGCCTCGGCGTCAAGGCGCTGGCGATGGAGGTCTCTTCCCACGCTCTGCATCAGGGACGGGTGGCCGGGGTGCCGTTTCATGCCGCTGTGTTCAGCAATCTCTCTCACGATCACCTGGATTACCACGGCAGCATGGCGGCCTATGCCGAGGCGAAGGCGCGCCTGTTTCGCCGCCCGGGTCTGGCGGCAGCGGTGATCAATGTCGACGACCGCATGGGCCGAGAGCTGCTGCAGGAGGTGAGCGGGCGCACCATGACGGTGGCGGTGGGCAGTGGGCGTCCGCCTCTGCTGGCGGACCGGCACATCCGAATTCGCCAGATCGAGCCCCATCCCCGCGGCCAGCGGGCGCGCTTCGATTCCAGTTGGGGCCAGGGCGAGCTCGAGACCTCGCTGCTGGGCCGCTTCAATGTCGAGAATCTGTTGCTGAGTCTGGCCGTGCTGCTGGCCTGGGACATGCCCCTGGATCGTGCCTGCGACACCCTGTCCCAGGTCGAGCCGGTGCCCGGCCGGATGAATCTGCTGGGTGGTGCCGGCCTTCCGGGGGTAGTGGTCGACTATGCGCACACCCCCGATGCCCTGGAGAAGGCGTTGCAGGCAGTGCGTGAACACGCCGCCGGAGAGGTGCTGTGCGTCTTCGGCTGCGGGGGAGATCGCGACCGGGAGAAGCGGCCGCGCATGGGTGCGGTGGCCGAGCGTCTGGCAGGCCGGGTGATCCTCACCGATGACAATCCCCGCGGCGAGCCCGGCGAGCGGATCGTGGAAGAGATCCTTTCCGGCATGCGCAACCCGGCCCAGGTCACGGTGGAGCGGGACCGGGCGCGTGCGATCGCACAGGCGATCGGCGAGGCGCATCCCGAGGATCTGGTACTGATCGCCGGTAAGGGCCACGAGAACTACCAGCTGGTGGGCGATACCCGGCTGCCGTTCTCCGATCTCGAGCAGGCCCAGCGGGCGCTGCAGGAGCGTGCCGCATGATCTCGATGCGACTCTCCGAGGCGGCGCAGCTTCTTGGCGGTCGGTTGCACGGCCGCGACGCACGCTTCTCCAGCGTCAGCAGCGACAGTCGCACCCTGCGCACCGGTGACCTGTTCGTGGCGCTGGTTGGCCCCAATTTCGATGCCCATGCCTACCTCCCAGTGGCGGCCCAGCGGGGCGCGGTGGCGGCGATGGTCCAAAGACCGGTCGAGACGCCGATGCCCACCGTCGAGGTGCCGGACACCCGGCTGGCGCTGGGCGAGCTGGCGCATGCCTGGCGGAGACGGGCGCCGGCGCGCATCGTTGCGATCACCGGCTCCAACGGCAAGACCACGGTGAAGGAGATGCTCGCCGGCATTCTCTCCTGCCACCATCGGGTGCTGGCGACGCGCGGCAACCTGAACAACGATATCGGCATGCCGTTGACCCTGTTGCGCCTGCAGGAAGAGGAATACGGCGTCATCGAGATGGGCGCGAACCGGCCGGGGGAGATCGGCTATCTCAGCCGCATCGCCGAACCGGAGGTGGCGGTGCTCAACAACGCCGGTCGGGCGCACCTGGAGGGTTTCGGTTCGGTGGCGGGCGTGGCGCGGGCCAAGGCAGAGATCCTGGAGGGCCTGGCCGAGGGTGGCACCTTCGTGTTCAACGCCGACGATCCCCATGCCGGGCTATGGCGTGAGCTGGCAGCGGATCGATCGACACTGACCTTCGGTCTCGATCCTGCGGCCGATGTGCATAGCCCAGCGGACAGCCTGCACATCGAACGTGCGGGCGACCGGTTCGAGAGCGTCTTCGAGGTCGCGTATGCCGGGGACCGCTTCCCGGTCCGTCTGCCCCTGGCCGGCGCCCACAATCGAATGAATGCGCTGGCGGCCGGCGCCGCGGCTCTGGCCCTGGGCATCGCACCGGCCGATATCCAGGCCGGCCTCGCATCGATCAGCCCGGTAAAGGGTCGGCTCTGTCCAGTTCCTACGGCCAGCGGCGCCCTGCTGCTGGACGACAGCTACAACGCCAATCCCGATTCGGTCGCCGCGGCGGTGGCGGTCCTGGCCGCCCTACCCGGACGGCGGACCCTGGTGCTGGGGGACCTGGGCGAGCTCGGTCCCGAGCAGGAAAGACTGCATGCCGAACTGGGTGAGCTGGCGGGCCAGGCAGGTATCGAACGGCTGCTGACTTGCGGTGAGCTCAGTCGTCATGCCGGTGAACGATTCGGCAGGGGGTGGCAGCACTTCGAAGACCAGGATGCCCTGGTCCATCACCTGGAGGAGTGCCTGGACGCAGGCGACTGCCTGCTGGTGAAGGGTTCGCGGGCCAGTGCCATGGACAGGGTGGTGCGCTCACTGGCCATGGAGGAAAGTCTATGCTGATCGAACTGGCCAATTATCTCGCGATGTTCGACAGCGGCTTCGGGGTGTTCCGCTATATCACCCTGCGCACCATTCTCGCCGTCCTGACCGCGCTCCTGATCTCCTTCCTCGTGGGTCCGGCCATGATCCGCCGGCTGTCGCGCTACAAGATCGGACAGACGGTGCGTGACGACGGGCCGGAGAGCCACCTGTCCAAGGCGGGCACGCCGACCATGGGCGGTGCCCTGATTTTGGTGGCGGTCGCGGTGGCCACCCTATTGTGGAGCGACCTGAGCAACCGCTATGTCTGGATCGTGCTCCTGACCACCCTGGCGTTCGGGGCGGTGGGTTTGTGGGACGACTACAAGAAACTGGTACTGCGCGATGCGCGCGGCCTGGCCGCGCGCTGGAAGTATCTGTGGCAGTCCATCTTCGGCTTCGGTGCCGCCTATGCGCTGTATGCCACCGCCCAATCGCCGGCTGAGACCCAGCTGTTCCTGCCCTTCGTCAAGGATTTCGCCCTCGATCTCGGTCCCTGGTTCATCCTGCTGGCCTATTTCGTCATCGTAGGCTCATCCAACGCGGTGAACCTGACCGACGGTTTGGATGGTCTGGCCATCCTCCCGACGGTCCTGGTGGCCGGCGCCTTGGGCATCTTCG
>JANTGX010000083.1 GCA_024762755.1 Gammaproteobacteria bacterium | reverse complement strand
TCCCCTACCTGCGACGCAAGATCGGCGTGGTGTTCCAGGACCACAACCTGCTCTTCGACCGCACCGTGTTCGACAACGTCGCCCTGCCGCTGATCATCGCCGGCCATCACCCCAGCGAGGTGGGCCGGCGGGTGCGCGCGGCACTGGACAAGGTGGGGCTGCTGGGTCGCGACAAGGCCTACCCCATCACTCTCTCCGGCGGCGAGCAGCAACGCGTGGGCATCG
Source organism: Gammaproteobacteria bacterium (assembly GCA_024762755.1). Taxonomy (GTDB): domain Bacteria; phylum Pseudomonadota; class Gammaproteobacteria; order SZUA-152; family SZUA-152; genus JANTGX01. The sequence continues at coordinate 8,421 of JANTGX010000083.1, read as the reverse complement.
CCCGCGCGGTGGTCAACCGCCCCCCCTTGCTGTTGGCGGACGAGCCCACCGGCAACCTGGACCCGGAACTCTCGCGGGAGATCATGGAATTGTTCGAGGAATTCCAGAAGGTGGGCGTGACGGTGCTCATCGCCACCCACGACCACGACCTCATCGCCCGCCTGGACCACCGTCTGCTGACCCTCAGCCAGGGGCGGCTGGTGCGCGACGGCCGCAGCGGCGAGCTCGCCGGCGCCGCATGAGCCGCAACCCGCGCAGCAAGCGCCCGCCGCGTCGCCAGCGCGCCAGCGAGGAGCCGCGGGCCAAGGCGAAGAAACCCCGCGGCCGCATCAACGCCTACCTCACCCACCACCTGTGGGTACTGGTCTCCTCCCTCGGCCAGCTCTGGCGTACCCCCTTCGCCACCCTCATGACGGCGGCGGTCATCGGCATCGCCCTGGCCCTGCCGGCCGGTCTCTACGTGCTGCTGGGCAATCTGCAGCAACTGGCCACCGGCTGGGAGGGCACGGCGCAGGTCTCTCTGTTCATGAGGGAAGACGTGGGCGAGCCCGAGATCCAGGCCCTGGCCCACAAGCTGGGGCGCTGGGAGGGCGTGGCCGAGGTGCGCTACATCTCGCGCGCGCAGGCCCTGGCCGAGTTCCGCGAGCTGTCCGGTTTCGGTGCCGCCCTGGACACCCTGGACGAAAACCCCCTGCCGGCGGTGCTGGTGCTGCGGCCGACCCTCGCCGACGCCGATCCCGCCCACATGCAAAGGCTGTTGACCCGCCTGCGCGCCCTGCCCGCGGTGGAATTGGCCCAGCTGGACATGGACTGGATCCGCCGCCTCAACGCCATCATCGAACTGGGACAACGCGGCGTCTTGCTGCTCGGCGCCCTGCTCTCCCTAGCCATCCTGCTGGTGGTGGGCAACACCATCCGCCTGACCATCCTCGCCCGCCGCCGCGAGATCGTGGTCTCCAAGCTCATCGGCGCCACCAATGCCTTCATCCGCCGCCCCTTCCTCTACACGGGCCTGTGGTACGGGCTGTTGGGGGCGCTCATCGCCTGGCTACTGGTGACCCTCTTCATCGGCCTGCTGAGGGGCCCCGCAGGCCAGCTCTCGCTGCTCTACGAAAGTGACTTCCAACTCGGCGGCCTGGACCCACAAACCTCCCTGTTCCTGCTCGTGGGCGGGGCCTTGCTCGGCCTCGCCGGCTCCTGGCTGGCCGTGGGCAGGCATCTGCAAGACATTGAACCAACTTGACAAACCCCCATCAAACCCCAAGTCATCAGCTTATTTTTGACAAAGATAAAAAATTAAAATATTAGGGAACCTTAATTTGGTTTGGCACTCTAAGAATGGAGTGCTAGGCTCACCTGGCAGAACAAACAAACCTTGGGAGGTTTCAACATGAACACGAGCTTGAGTGTCGATATTGCTGTACCCAGCGGTAGCCTTGAGGCCTATGTTCAGGGTGTAAGCCAGATCCCCATGCTGGGGGCCGAGGAAGAGCGCCAGCTGGCCATCCGCCTGCGTGAGGAAGGCGATGTCAACGCCGCCCGCCAGCTGGTGATGTCGCATCTGCGTTTCGTCGTCCACATCGCCCGTGGCTACAGCGGTTATGGCCTGCCCCAGGCCGACCTGATCCAGGAGGGCAACATCGGCCTGATGAAGGCGGTGAAGCGCTTCGACCCCAGTGTCAACGTGCGCCTGGTGTCGTTTGCCGTGCATTGGATCCGCGCCGAGATCCACGAGTACATCCTGCGCAACTGGCGCATCGTCAAACTGGCCACCACCAAGGCCCAGCGCAAGCTGTTCTTCAACCTGCGCAAGAACAAGAAGCGCCTGGGCTGGTTCTCACAGGCCGAGGTCGAGGCCGTGGCGCATGACCTCGACGTACCTGCGGCCACCGTGCGCGAGATGGAGAAGCGTATGAGCGCCCACGACGCCTCCTTCGACGGTTACGGTGAAAGCAACGACGACGACTTCCAGCCCTCGCCGGCGGGCTTCCTGCGCGACAACAGCATGGAGCCCTCGTCGGTGCTCGAGGCGGCGGATTGGGAGACGCACAACCACGAGATGCTGCTCGATGCCCTGCAAGGGCTGGATGAGCGCAGCCGCGATATCGTGCAGAGCCGCTGGCTGTCGGAGAAGAAGGCCACCCTGCACGAATTGGCCGATAAGTATCACATCTCCGCCGAGCGGGTGCGCCAACTGGAGAAGAACGCCATGAAGAAGATGAAGGGCGCCCTGGCCGCCTGAGCATCGGCGCCAAGCACATACGACGAAGGCCGCATCTTGCGGCCTTCGTCGCGTTTGGGGCATGGAATAAGGGGGCATGGGTCGAGGACACAGACACCCTCGTCTCCCTTGAGACATCAGCGCGGCGACAAACGGACACACCGACGCTATCATGCCCGCCAACGCCTCCCACAGGATCTCCCGTATGAAGCAAGGAATCGCTGCCCTGGCCGGCCTATTGCTGCTGCCGGCCACGGCCAAGGCCGAAGTCTTTTTCGAGCCCCCCGTGAAAACCCTGCAACTCGGCCTCTCGGCCCTCCACTTCCGCTACAAGGAGGTGAACGAGGCGGGCGACATGCTCGACCGCGAGGACGGCAACCTGCCAGGGCTGTATGCCGCCGCCCACGTCGAGCACGACTGGACCCGGGTCGCCGCGACATTCAGCTACCACTGGGGGGCCCTGAAGTATGACGGCCATACACAGAGCGGCATTCCCATCCAGACCCGTACCGACGAGGCCCTCGCCGAGACCACCCTGACCGTTGGCCACAGCCTGGGCGCCGTCCGACGCCTGGCCCTGTACCTGGGCGGCGGCTACCGTCACTGGCAACGCGATATCCGTTCACGGGGCAACGTCGGCGGGATCAACGAACTCTACACCTGGGCCTACGCCATCCTCGGCGCCGACCTCAAGCTTTGGCGGGGCAGGGATTTCCAACTCGGCCTCGACCTCCGCGGCAACTACCCCATCAGCCCCAAGTTGCGCATCCACTGGCCCGGCAACAGTGGCTACCTCACCCTGCAACTGCCCAGCCGACTCGGCTACCGTGTCGCCCTGCCCTTTGCGTACAGCATGGGCCCGCAGACCTACCTGGCCATCACGCCCTATTACGTCTACTGGAAGCTGCCCAAGAGCGATCCGGTCTACCTCAGCGACAACAGGAAGATCTGGGAGCCGGAGAGCACCACCAAGAACGTGGGCGTCATGCTCACCTTCGGCTTCTGAGACGGACAGCAAAAAGGGCGGTCAGCCCCGGCCGACCGCCCTCCCGATCTTCCCGCGATCCGCGCTCAGTTGGTATAGAACGCCTGGCGGAATTTCACATGAAAGGGTTTGCCACCGTCCAGCGGGGTGATCTTGATGTCGAAATCCAGTGTCTCGCCTTGGGTGACATGAAAAACGCTGATGTAATAGACGGCGTTGCCTTCATCGATCTCGCGCACGTCGAACGCCCGCATCTGCCCGGTGAGGTTGCTCGCCTTGGCCTCGATCTTGGCCTTCACGGCCTTGCCCATGGGAGACACGTCGTTGCCCTTCTTCATTATCGAGAGGGTGAACATGCCGCGGTTCTTGCTGCGGGTAATATTGTAGGCCTTGGCCATGTTCGGCTGCAGGGTGTCGGTGGTGAAGGCACTGAAGTGCACCGTGTAGTCACCGACGGTGACCGGCGTATCTGCCTGCACGGTCGGCAAAAAAGCGGCGAAAAGCAGGCCGATAGCGGCATAAAAGGCTGTTTTTATCGTCATTCAAGCATCCCCCTTCTCAAGTCTGTGCCATCCACCTTCTGGAAATTCAAGCGGCGTGTCAAGATGCACCGAGGCATCCGCCTGGCAACTACTCCCGGCATTTTGTACACTCTGTCGGCTACGCACGAATTTTCCGAGGAGAAGCACCCAATGGCACGAGTTACCGTAGAAGATTGTCTGGACAACGTCGACAACCGCTTTGAGCTGGTGCTGCTGGCGAGCAAGCGCGCCCGCCAGCTAGCGGCCGGCAAGGAGCCCCTGGTGCCGTGGGAGAACGACAAACCGACCGTGGTCGCCCTGCGCGAGATCGGCGAAGGTCTGATCACCAAGGACATCCTCGACGAGGTGTCCGCCCAGGAACACGCCCAGCCGGCCGTGGTCACAGAAGAAGAGGTCAAGGAATCCCTCTGACCCCCTATCCATTCTCCCACCACTGAGGGCCCGGTGTTTCTCATCCACGACCTGTGCAAGCTGCTTGAGGCCTATCTCGACACGGACCAGGTCAAGGATGTCTACCGGGCCTATCTGTATGGCGCCGAGGCCCACGACGGACAGACCCGACAGACCGGCGAACCCTATATCTATCACCCCCTGGCGGTGGCACGCATCCTGGCCGAAATGCGCATGGATGCCAATACCCTCATCGCCGCCATCCTGCACGATGTCATCGAAGACACCCCCGTCGGCAAGGAGGAGGTCAAAAACGAGTTTGGCGAAGAGGTCGCCGAACTGGTGGACGGCGTCACCAAGCTGACCCAGGTCAAGTTCGGCAGCAAGGCCGAGGCCCAGGCGGAGAACTTCCGCAAGATGATCCTCGCCATGGTGAAGGACATCCGCGTCATCCTCATCAAGCTCGCCGATCGCCTGCACAACATGCGCACCCTGGGGGTGATGCGACCCGACAAACAACGCCGCATCGGCCGTGAGACCCTGGAGATCTACGCCCCCATCGCCAAGCGTCTGGGCATGCAGCACATCAGCCGCGAGTTGGAAGACCTCGGCTTTCGGGCCCAGTACCCCATGCGCCAGCGGGTGCTGGAAAAGGCCGTCAAGAAGGCGCGCGGCAACCGCAAGGAGATCGTCGAGAAGATTCGCATCTCCCTCGAAGAACGCCTGCGTCAGGAGGGCATGGACGTGCCCGTGGTGGGCCGTGAAAAACACCTCTGGAGCATCTACGACAAGATGCGCAACAAGGGGCTGAGCTTCGAGGAGGTCTCTGACGTCTACGGCTTCCGCATCATCGCCGACAGCGTGGACACCTGCTATCGCGCCCTCGGTGTGGTGCACAATCTGTACAAGCCGGTACCCGGCCGCTTCAAGGACTATATCGCCATCCCCAAGACCAACGGCTACCAGTCCCTGCATACGGTACTCTTCGGCCCCTACGGCGGCCCCATCGAGGTACAGATCCGCACCGAGGACATGGAGCGCGTGGCCCAGGCCGGCATCGCCGCCCACTGGATGTACAAGACCGGCAAGGCCACCCCGGGGCTGGCCAGCGAATGGCTCAAGGGCCTGCTGGAGATACAGAAATATGCCGGCAACTCGCAGGAGTTCCTGGAGAACGTCAAGATCGACCTGTTCCCGGACGAGGTCTACGTCTTCACCCCCGACGGCGACATCCTCAACATTCCCCGCGGCGCCACGGTGATAGACCTGGCCTATGCCATCCACACCGACCTGGGCAACACCTGCGTGGCGGCGAAGATCGATCGGCATCTGGCCCCCCTGCGCAGCGTGCTCGGCAATGGACAGACGGTGGAGATCATCACCGCGCCGGGTGCGCGACCCAACCCGGTGTGGCTCAACTTCGTGGTCACCGGCAAGGCCCGCTCCAACATTCGCCACTTCCTGAAGCAGATGAAGGACGAAGAGGCCCAGGAGCTGGGTCGCCGGTTGATGAACAAGGCACTCGCCCCCCTCGCCCTGGAGTTGGACAAGATCCCGCAGGGCGCCCTCGACACCCTGCTCGAATACCTCCACGTGCCCTCGCTGGAGCAACTGTTGGAAGACGTCAGCCTGGGCAACCGGGTCGCCTCCCTGGTGGCGCGGCAGCTGGCCGATATCGTCGATGCCGAAGAAGAGGGCGGCAGCCGCGCCATGGAGGAGAAGAAAAAGGGCATGCTCGGCCGCTACACCCCCGCCTGGCTGCGCTCCGGTCAGGAACGCCAGGCCATGCGGCCCCTGGCCATCCGCGGCACCGAGGGTTCGGTGGTGACCTTCGCCAAGTGCTGCCGGCCCATTCCCGGCGATTCCATTCTCGGCTTCGTCAGCAGCGGGCGCGGCATCGTCATCCATACCCGCAGCTGCAGCAACGTGCGCGAATTCCGCGACAATCCAGAGCGCTGGGTCGACGTGCAGTGGGAGGAGGACGTCGAGGGCAATTTCCCCGTGGATATCCGGGTCGACACGGCCAACCAACGGGGCGTCCTCGCCACCGTCGCCGCCACCATCGCCGAGCAGGACTCCAACATCGAGAATGTCTCCATCGACGAGCGCGACGGCCTGTACTCTTCCATGTCCTTCACCATCAGCGTGCACAACCGCGTGCACCTGGCGCAAGTTCTGCGCCGCATCCGCGCCATCGACAGCGTAGTGCGCATCGCCCGCGGCAAGTAGAATCGCCCACCCACAGCTACAGCTACAGCTACAGGAGCCCCCATGACTCAGCGTCTCGTCATCCAGACCGACCGTGCACCCGCCGCTATCGGCACCTATTCGCAGGCCGTGCGCGTGGGAGATACCGTCTATCTTTCCGGACAGATACCCCTGCTACCCGAGAGCATGGAATTGGTGCAAGGGGACATGACGGCACAAATTCGCCGTGTGTTCGACAACCTGCAGGCCGTGGCCGAGGCGGCGGGAGGGCGTTTGGCCGATATCGTCAAACTGAATATCTTTCTCACCGACCTCGGCCACTTCGCCCTGGTCAATGAAGTCATGGCCGACTACTTCCAGCAGCCCTACCCCGCACGTGCGGCGGTGGGTGTGGCCAGCCTGCCCAAGGGCGCGGCAGTGGAGATGGACGCCATCCTGCAACTGAGCGACTAGGACTACTCAGCTGTCAGGGATCAGTTATTCTTCGCACCCTGGTCGATCCAGCGGGCGATGACCTGAGTCTCTTCCTTGCTCAGCGGCGGGCGATCACCGTGCGGCATGCGCATGGAGGGATCGGCACGTCCCTCGATGAGAATGGACAGGGTACTGGAGGTGCTGTCGCCGGGGCGTATAACGGGGCCGAACTTGGTGCCCTTCATCAGGCTCTCGTAGGTGCTCATGTCCAGACCGCTGGCCACCTGGCCCTCTCCGCCCGGCAGATGACATTCATAACAGTGCTGTTTCAGGATCGGCACCACGTCCTTGCTGAAACTGACGGGCGGTTGTTCCGGCGCCTTCTCGCAACCGGAGAGCAGCAGTGCGGCCGCCAGTGCGCCGGCCCAGATCAAGGGGGTCTTGTTGAGCATTGTCATTCGTCTTCTCCACGGGTTGAGGAAACCGTCATATCGCCGCCGCATTACAAGATAAAAATATGCCGGCATAGTAATTTTCTTTTCGGCAAGGGTGGGCAGAGCCGAGTACCATAAATGTATTAGGGTATACTCATATAGTATGCGTGATCGACCGGCCTGCCAACCACAAGATCCAACCGCTGCACAACATACGTCACCACAGAGAAAGATTCTCGGGGAGAGAAGCCACCATGACCATCCAAGAACATTGCATTCATTTCAAGATGATGCCCATGGGCGTACGCGTCCTGTACAGCGGCACCCTCATCGTCCTCGGCGTGGGTTATCTGTTCGCCATGATCCACATCTTCGATTCCCATGCCGGCCGTGATGGAAATCCCGGCCTGTCCGTCAACGACCTGATCATCGCCTACAGCGGCAGCAAGTCCGACACCAAGATCGAATCCGCCCTCAAGGGGCCCATGGCCAACATGCTGCCTCCCGAGGAGCGCAATGAAATCATCGCCTGGGTACGGCGCGGCGCAGAAGAAAAGGATTTCAAGTCCTCCGGCGTCGAGGGCATCGTCGAGCGCCGTTGCCTCGTCTGCCATAACGGCAGCAACCCGCACATCCCCAACCTCACCGGCTACAAGGGGCTGCACTCGGTCGCCCAGGCGGATACCGGCATGGATATCTTCACCCTGGTGCGCGTCTCCCACATCCACCTGTTCGGTATCACCTTCATCTTCTTCATCGTCGGCTCCATCTTCTGCCATGCCTACATCCGGCCGTTGTGGTTGAAATGCATCGTCCTCATCACCCCCTTCATCGCCATCCTCGCCGATATCGGTTCCTGGTATCTCACCAAGCTGTTCCCTCCCTTCGCCTGGGTGGTGATGATCAGCGGTGCCCTCATGGGCTTCGCCTTCGCCTTCATGTGGATCGTCTCCATGTACCAGATGTGGCTGTACAAGCCGTCTCCGGCACTGCTCGAGCAGGAGGGCCGGGTCTCCTGAACCCTGGCCCGCCCCGCTCGTCGTCGAGTGGGGCGGGATCGGCGGCCAACCACGAGTCCCCCGGCCCCTGTCGGGCCGGGGACACCCATCACGCCGATGGGTAGATGATCCAGCAGCCCACGGGCTGCTCTTTTTTTTGCACAGCTTGAGAATTTGGCCCACGAATTGCCGGTCATCGACCATTCCTCCTGCGCTCAAGGACGCGCCA